>DASSCW010000001.1:0-4629 GCA_035697465.1 Candidatus Limnocylindria bacterium
CGGAGGCACGGCGATGGGGGAACGGGCACCCGAACATCGTGCCGTACCAGGTCTTCGCTACGCGGGATGGGCACGTGGCGCTCGCGGTCGGCAACGACGCGCAGTTCACGCGCCTCGCGGATGTCCTCGGCCTGGCGCTCACGCCCGGTTGGGAGACCAACGCCGGCCGCGTCGCCGACCGCGCGCGTCTCATCGCCGCTCTGGCGTCGACGGTCGAGACCCGTGGACGCGACGAGCTCGTCGCCGCGCTGCGTGCCGCCGACGTCCCGGCGGGGCCTGTCGCCAGCGTTGGGGAGGCGGCACGCGCCATGGAAGCTGCGCACGACGAGGGCTGGGTGCAGGAGTCGGACGGGATGAAGCTGGCACCCGACCCCATCCGGCTCGACGGTCAGAGCCTCCGTCTGCGCAGCGCGCCGCCGCGACTTGGCGAGCACACGGACGAGGTGCTGGCGGAGCTGGGCCTGGACGAGGCGGAGATCCAAGCGCTCCGCAACGAGGGGATCGTCGGGTAACGCAACCCTATACACGGGCTGCATGGTGTCGGCAATCGGCGTCGGATTTGACGGCGCGGTATTCCCTGCCGCGCATAGATCGACGCGCCCGGACCGCAAATCGGCCGGAACTTCCCGACAACATACCTCGGCTGCGTAAGGGCTGCGACGCGTCAGCGCGAGAGGTGCTCGACCACCTCCATGGCCAGCGCCTCGATCCCGCGGCGATGGACGACCACGCGACGCGGCACGGTGCAGACCTCCGGTCGGTAGAGGCCCGAAACCTTGTGCGGGAGCGGCGTCGGCGCCCACACCACCAGGAGATCGGCCCAGGCGCAGTCGCGCAGCGCATCGGCGCCGGTCGGCAGCTTGCTGGTCCCGTCGACGAAGCGCAGCTGCAGCGAGGTGGCTCGCAGCGTCCGCTCCATCTCGGACCACATCGGCGGACGCCCGCCCACGATCAATACCCGCCGTACTCGTGACGTTGCGCAGGCTGCGGCCATGCCGCGCAGCGCCCGCGTGTTGTTGCTGCCGGAACAGATGCTGCAGCTGGCCCGATCGGTCTCCACCGCCTGACGGCCGTCGCCCGCCACCTCCGCGATGCAGGCAGGATCCGAGCAGTGCCGGATGAGTTCACGGCTGAGGGCGTCACGCGCGCGGTCGAGCTTCTCGTCGGCCATCCGCTCCTTGCCGGGGCGCGTGAGCCCGGCTCCCTCGAGGACGGCGCGTGCGGATGCGACGCTCGCGGGCGCCACGTAACCCTCGCCTCGCAGCAGGTCGGAGATCGCAGTGTCGCCCATCGACGGAGGGTGAGGTTGGGTGCCCCACCTGTCAAACGCCGGCGCTTACCGCCCGGCCATGGCACCGACCAGCGGCGCCATCTCCTCCATGGCATGGCCGGGGATGGCGTAGTGGCTGATACCGAGCCGGTCACGCCGTCGCTCGAGCTCTTCGCGCAGCGGCGTCAGGCGACCGTAGAGCAGGTACGGCGACGCGACCGGTGCCGTCAGCAGGTCCTTGACAGCGGCGAAGGCCGAGCCGGCGAGCCCGTGGCCCGTGCCGCCGACCATGCCTGCATCGGCGCAGAAGATGGAGAGCTCGAGATTCCAGAACCGCTCACCGGCTGCAGCCCGCACAACGTCGATCTTCCGCGCCAGCGCCTCCTCGCCGAGGTCGCGAAGCTGTGGCCGGCCACCGGCGGTGAACTGCGGGATGAGCCCGACGATCTCTGCGTGACGGGCCGCCAGCCGGAGCATGCGCGGGCCTCCGGCCCCGATGTGGAGCGGCGGTCGCGGCCGCTGGACAGGTCGCGGCGCGACCCTCGCCGCCCCGAGGCGATAGTGCATGCCGGCGTGCGTCACCTCTTCACCGGACAGCAGCCGCGTGATGAGTGGCAACGCCTCGACCAGGCGGTCGACACGGCGGCCCGGCGCCTCGTATGGCAGCCCGAGCTGCCGATAGTCGGAGGTCCGCCAGCCGGCGCCTATTCCCAGCTCCAGTCGTCCACCCGACAGCACGTCCAGGCTGGCGGCTTCGCGGGCCATAACCAGCGGATGGCGGAAGTCGTTCGCGAAGACGTAGGGACCGATGCGCAGGCGCGTCGTCACCGCCGCTGCCGCGGCCAGCGCGGAGATCGGCGACAGCTGGTTCCCCAGGTGGTCCGGCACCAGCAGTGTGTCGTACCCCAGGTCCTCGGCCCTGCGCGCGAAAGCCAGCCATGCCTCGCCGGACGGCGCATACGCCTCGTGGACCGCGAACCGGAACGGGTGCACCTACTCGCCGATGTCTTCGTTCCAGAGCGCAGGGTGCGTGGTGATGAACTCCTCCATCATCGCCACGCATTCCGCGTCATCCAGCACAACCACTTCCACCCCGCGCGAGCGCAGCAGCTCCTCGCCGCCCATGAACGTCCGGCTCTCGCCGATCACCACCCGAGGGACCTCGTAGAGCAGGATCGCGCCGGTGCACATGTCGCACGGCGAGAGAGTGGTCACCATGGTCGAGCGCCGGTAGACGGACGCGGGCTGGCGCCCGGCCGCCTCAAGCGCATCGGTCTCGCCATGGCGGATGGGACTGCCAAGCTGGACGCGGCGGTTGTGTCCGCTACCGAGCACGTGGCCGTCGTGGATGAGCGCCGCGCCGATGGGGATGCCGCCTTCCGCCAGCCCGGCTCGAGCCTCGGCCTTGGCGATCTCGAGGAGCTCCGAGTCGGTGGGGTTGGGGTCGGTCATCGGCGCAGTGTAGGCGCGTCCGCGGCTTGCTCCGGCCTCTACACTTCAGCGCATTCGGAGGTGAATCGATGAGCGACAAGACACCCAAGCGTCCGCCCAAGAAGAAGCAACCGAAGAAGCCGAAGTAGCCTCGCCAGGGGGGTGGTGGAGCGGGAGACGGGGATCGAACCCGCGACATGCAGCTTGGAAGGCTGCCGCTCTGCCAACTGAGCTACTCCCGCACCGCTTCGTGGTGCGCAAGAGAGCATAGCTGACGGGCGGATCCACGCCCGACTACTGCCTCGCCGGGAGCCAACCGATGTCGCCATCGGCACCTTGACCCGTCCTTCACGGGTCCAATATGCTGGGACCATGTCCAGCAATCCGGAACGCCTGGCCGATGCGGGGCGCGTTGGTCCACTGTCGGACTTGCGTGTTCTGGAGTTGGGGACCTTGATTGCAGGACCCTTCGCGGGTCGAATTTTCGCGGACTTTGGCGCCGAAGTGATCAAGGTCGAACTGCCTGAAAGTGGCGATCCCCTCCGCAAGTGGGGGATGACCTGGGACGGCACAGACTCGCTGTGGCACCTCATCCAATCGCGCGGCAAGCTGTCCGTCGCGGCCGACCTGCACGACCCAGACGACCAGGCCTTCGTGCGCCAGCTGGCGATGGAGAGCGACATCCTCATCGAGAACTTCCGGCCCGGTCGGCTTGAGAAGTGGAACCTCGGGCCTGAGGAGCTCATCGCCGCCAACCCGCGCCTCATCGTCGTGCGGATCTCCGGCTACGGGCAGACAGGGCCGATGCGTGATCAGCCCGCATTCGGCACGATTGCGGAAGCGGCCGCGGGGCTCCGCTTCATCACCGGCGATCCCGATCGGTCGCCGGGGCGGGCAGGGCTGAGTCTGGGCGACTCGATTGCCTCACTCCAGGCAGTCGTGGGGGCTCTCATCGCGGTGCATGAGAGACAGGTGTCCGGCCGTGGCCAGGTGGTCGATGTGGCACTGACCGAGGCGCTCTTCTCGATGCTGGAGGGGATTCTTCCCGAGTACGCTTATCACGGGGCGGTCCGCCGTCGCACCGGTAACATCGCCCACAACTCGGCTCCGACCAACGCGTACCCCTGTTCCGATGGAACGCTGGTGTGCATCGCCGCCAACACGACAGGCCTTTTCCGGGAGCTCTTCAAGCTCATCGGGCGGGACGACCTGGCCATGGAGCCTGCGCTCGACACCAACGAAGGACGCGTGGCACGAGCCGAAGAGCTCGACGCTGCGATCACCGCATGGACTACGAACCACGATGCTCACGACGTGGTGGCTCAGCTGCGCGAACGCATGGTGCCCGTCAGCCGCATCAACAGCATCGAGGACATCGTCGAGGACACCCAGTTCCGCGCCCGCGACATGATCGTCCGCGTCGAAGACGACCGGCTTGACCGTTCGCTCCTGGTCCCGGGCGTCGTCCCCAAGCTATCGCGAACCCCCGGTGCTGTCCCCGCGCTCGCCCAACCCCTGGGGGCAGCCACGAACGAGGTCCGCCGGCGTGTCAAGGCGATGCCCCCCGCTGAGCCTGCCGTGGTCGCTCCAAAGGCAACTCTCTAGGCGCCGGGTGCAAAGGGTCGCCACGTACCAGGGATCGATCGACTCTGACGGGCTGGGTTCGACGCTGATGCACGAACACATCTTCGTCAGGAATCCAGAGCTTGAGCTGAACCTCCCTGATGGTGAATGGGATCCCATCGAGGCCGTCGACACGGCCGTGCGTGGTCTCACCGAGCTGCATGCACAGGGGATCCGCACGGTGGTGGACCTTACGGTGCCCGGCCTTGGACGAGACGTCCGTCGAGTGCGCGAGGTCGCAGGACGGGTGCCGGTAAATCTAGTGGCAGCGACCGGCTGGTACACATCGAGCACCCTGCCCGTGT
>DASSCW010000002.1:0-5655 GCA_035697465.1 Candidatus Limnocylindria bacterium
GACCCCGGACCCTTCTCCTTGCAGTCGCGACGCTCCTCGTGCTGGCGGCGTGCAATGGGACGGGAAGTGGCAGCCCCTCCGCGTCGGGAGGGGAGCCCTCGACTGATGGCAGCGCGGAGGTGACCCTGGACCTTGCCCATAGCTACCAGGAAGGTCAGCCGCAGGTGGAGTGCGGCGCCAATGTCATCAAGGAAGAGGCGGAGGCGGCCGGCGTCGGTCTGACCATCGAGATCTTCGGCGCCAGCGAGCTCGGCGGCGACGCGGACCGCATCCAATCGGTCATCGCCGGCGACATCGACATGGACATCCAGGGCGCGTCGGCCCTCGGCGGAGTCTATGCGCCGATGAGCGTGGTGGATGGCGCATTCGTCTTCGAAGACAGCGACCACATGTACGACTTCTTCACGAGCGACGCATCCGCTGACCTCTTGCAGGGATTTGAGGACGAAACCGGAGTCCACGTCCTGGGCGCCTGGAATACGGGTGCGCGGCAGTTCACGGCAAACGTGCCAATCCGCACGCCGGACGACCTGGCGGGTCTTCGAATGCGGTTCCCGCCGACCCCGACGTTCCTGCTGAACGCCGAGGCGATGGGCGCCGAAGCGGTCGAGATCGCGTTTGAGGAGCTGTACCTGGCCCTCCAGCAGGGAACGGCCGATGGGCAGGAGAACCCGATCACCAACATCGATGCCATCAACCTGGACGAGGTGCAGGACTACATCAGCCTGTCGAGCCACCAGCTCAGCTCCAACCTGGTCATCATCGGACCGGTTTGGAACGACCTCAGCGCCGAGCAGCAGGAGGCCCTCAACGCTGCGGTCGGGGAGGCGATGGTCCAGGAGCCGCAGTGCGCTGCGGAGGCTGAGGACGAGATCCTTGCCGCGTGGCGCGATAGCGGCGCGCTAGAGATCATCGATGATGTCGACCGCGACGCGTTCCGCGAGAAGGTGGAGCCCTTCCTGCGCGGCGAGTGGTCGGCGGAGCAGGTGGCGGTCCTCGAGGCGATTCGGTCAATCGTGGAATAGCGGGAGGCGACGTGCCGGGGCCCGAGGTCGTCTCGGCCCCGGCACCCCGCACGCGGACCTAAGCTTGCGTCGTCGGCCGGATGGCGGCCGGATGGCAGGAGGTTGAGCTTCTGATGGCCCAGGATGACGGTCGCCGCCTCGTCGATGCCTCCGAAGATCCTGGCGGCCACCTCGCCGAGGAGAACCTCGGCGGGGATTCCAACCCGGAGATCCTGCCGCACAGCGAACCCTGGCGCTCGATTGTCCACGCAATCGGCGTGGTCGAGCAAGCGGTCGGTGCCCTCCTGCTGTTCATGATCGTATTCCTCGTCATAGCCCTTGTCGCGCAGCGCTACCTCCCCGGGGCCAACTTCCCATGGACAGGCGAGGTCGCCCGCCTCTCGATGGTGTGGGCGACATTCGTGATGGCCGGGTACCTCGCGGCGCGTGATCGGCACATCGCGATCCACGTCGTCGACTACGTGCTCGGCGGACGCGCGCTGGCGGCGGTCAAGCTGCTCGTCAACCTCGTGGTGCTCGTCACCTGCGTCGTCCTGCTGTATGCGACGTACCAGTTGATCGAGTCCGATGTCGGGCAGGTCACCGCGGCAGGTGAGATTCCTCTGAGGCTCGTGAATGCGGTCCCCATCATTGGCTTCGTCCTCACCGCACTTCGCGCCGTGCTCTGGATTGTGCTCAGCGACATCCCGGAGCTGACTGGCCGCAAGGAGGTTGCCGGGTGAGCCTCCCGCTCCTGCTCATCGCCATCATCGCCCTGTTCCTCTTGCGAGTCCCAATGGCCTTCGCCATCCTCGGACCGTCACTGGTCTACCTCGTGGCCGAGGATTACACCCTGCACCTGGCTGTGCGCCTCGTGATGCAGGGCATCAACAGTTGGCCGTTGCTGGCCGTTCCGCTGTTCATCCTGGTCGGGACGGTGGCCACCCGCACCGAAATCGCCGACCGGCTCTATGACGCCGCACTCCTGCTCCTCGGCCCGCTGCGAGCCGGTCTCGCATACGTGAACATCGCGGTCAGCCTGGGTTTCTCCTGGATGAGTGGAGCCGCACTGGCCGACGCCGCCGGCATCGGCTCGATCGAGGTCAACCACATGCGGAAGAAGGGATACCCGGCCGAGTTTTCGGTGGGTCTCAGCGCGAGCTCGGCGCTGATCAGCCCGATCATGCCGCCCAGCATCCCGGCCGTGGTGTACGCCTCGGTCGCTGCGGTCTCCACCGGTGCCCTGTTCGCCGCCGCCATCATTCCCGCGATGCTCATGACCTTCGCGCTCATCGTGACGGTCTTCCTGTGGTCCAGGCGCCGGCCGGATCTCGTGGGTGACCCGTACAGCTGGGCGACCACCCGCCGTGCCGTCCTGCGTGCGCTGCCGCCGATAGGCGCCCCCATCATCATCCTGGGTGGCATCCTCGGCGGATTCTTCACCCCCACCGAGGCCGCCGGCATTGGCGCTCTCTACATGCTGCTGTTGGCACTCTCCTATCGAACGATGAAGCTTCGCGACTTCGCGCTCATCTTCCGCGACACTGCGGTCATCACCAGCCAGATCATGCTGATCATCGGGGCATCGACGCTCCTTAGCTGGATCTTGGCGCGCGAGCAGGTCCCGCAGACCGTCGCCGAGACCCTTCTCGGCCTGACGGACAACCCGATCGTGTTTCTGCTCATCGTCAATGTCCTGCTGCTCGTGTGTGGGATGCTGCTCGAACCGACATCGGCGTTGCTCATCATCACGCCAATTCTCCTGCCGGTCGCCGTTCAGTTCGGCGTCGACCCGATCCAGTTGGGGTCGATCATCATCTTCAACCTGATGATCGGACTGCTCACGCCACCGATGGGCGGGGTGGCCTTTGTCCTGAGCTCAGTCACCGGCATTCCGGTAGAGCGCGTCTTCCGCGGCGCCGCCTTCTATCTGCCGGCGATGCTCGTGGTCCTCCTCCTCATCACATACGTCCCCGCCCTGACCCTGTGGCTGCCCGCCGCGATGGGTCTATGAGCCGGGCGATCTGACATGTCGGTGCTCGAGAAGGCGAGCGACCTGATCGACTGCCTCGGGCGGGCAGGTGAGCCGGTGACGCTTGGCTACGTGCGCTCGGCGCTGGACATGCCGAAGTCGTCGACGCACCGGCTTCTGAGCGAGTTGGCGACGCTGGGGATCGTGCGGCGAACCGACGACGGTCGCTACTCACTCGGCGCACGGCTGCTGTATTGGGGCGAGGCCGCGGCGGACACGTTCGACCTCCGAGCCCTTGCCGAGCAGCCGATGCGGCGCCTGCGCGACGAGATCGGCGAGAGCGTGCATCTCTATGTCCGCGAGCACGACAGTCGGATCTGCATCGCCGCCGTTGAGGGGCGCCACGAGCTGCGCCCGTTCATCCAGCTGGGCCGGCCACTGCCGCTTCGCGTCGGTGCGGCGGGAAAGTTGCTGCTGGCATTCGCAGACCGCGAAGTCCAGGAGCTCGAGTTCCAACGTGCCTTGGCCGACGCTCCCAGCATGCCAAATGCGCCGGGCGTCCGGCTGAAGGATCAGATCCAGCAGATCCGCGCGGACCGATGGGCCACGTCGGTGGGGGAGCGCGAGGAGGGGGTGTCGGCGGCCGCGACGGCGATCGTGGACTCACGCGATCGTGTCGTTGCCGCTCTCTGCATCTCCGCGCCCACGACGCGACTCGGCGTGCATCGGTTTGCGGAGATGCGGCGGCCGCTCGAGGTGTGCGCTGCCGAGGTCAGCGCGCTCCTGCAGCGCGGCTGATCCGCTCGGGCTCAGTCATCCAGCCCTGTGCGGCGCTGATCAGCTGCGCGGCGGCCGCGAGTTGAGGACGCAGCGCCTCGAGCCGCTCCGCCGTGAGCCTGGCCGTCGGACCTGAGACGGACAGTGCGGCCTCCACTGCGCCGGCGTGGTTGCGAATCGGAACGGCGGCGGCTGCCAGGCCCTCCTCTCGCTCGCCGAATGACATGGACCAGTCCGTCTGGTGGATCGCAGCCATCTGCGCAATCAGCTCTTCGGTTGTGGGTGCTCGGGGCGTGAGCGGCTCCCTCGCGACGCGTCGAAGTTCGTGCGACTGGGTCACGGCGTCGGCGAACGCGAGAAGCACCTTGCCCGACGCGCCGACGGAGAGCGGGAGCGGCTTGCCAACCTCTGTGAAGTGGCGGAGCTCGTAGTTGCCCTCAACTGCCGCGACGCACACGCGCCGGTCACGTTGACGCACGTAGAGGTGGACGCTCTCGCCGATTTCGTCGCGCAGCCGGACCATGGCTGGTTTCGAGATTCGGACGATGTCAGGGACGCCGCCCGCCGCCTCCCCCCAGCGTGCGAGTCGCGGCCCGGGAACATAGACCGCCGCGCCGACGCGGAAGAGCAGCCCGAGGTTGACGAGCTCGGAGAGGAGGCGGTGGGTCGATGATCGGGGCTGTGCGAGGCGTTGGGCGATCGAGGTCAACGTTGCGGGTTCGGGGGACTCGGTGACGGCGTCCAGGATGAGGGTTGCCTTCTCGAGGACCGACATCAGTCGGCCGGTGTTCCGTAGAACTCACCGAACAGCTCCTGCTCCGACGGCCGGTCCTCGGCAATCGGGCGGCTCACCCAGGTGACGTTCATGTAGTGCTTGAGGTGGATGTTCTCGGAGGTGATGTTCCCGCCCCACGTCCCGCAGCCGAGGCTTGACGTCATCGGCATACCGTTATTGAACGCGCCGGCGTTCGCCTTTGACTGCGGCTGGCGAACCATGATCCGGCTCACGGGGGCGACGCGCGCCAGGCGATCGATATGGTCGTCATCGAAGGAGTAGATGCCGCATGAATGCCCCTTGCCACCGACCTCGTAGACGGCCCGCACCTTCTCAATGGCGTCGTCGAAACCGGAGTAGCGGAACATCGAAAGCACCACACCCAGCTTCTCGGAGCTGAATGGATTGTGCTTGCCGATCTCGGTCTGCTGAACGATAAAGAAGCGCCGGTCTGGCTCTAATCCGAACCCCGCCTTGTCAGCGAGCGCCTGCGCCGATATGGCGATGGTGTCCGGAGTACGACGGCCTTCACTGTCCCACAGCACGGCCCGGAGCTTGGTCGCTTCCTCTTCGGTGGCCAGGTGACCGCCCTCGGCCACCAGGCAATCGCGGAGCGGCTCGTACATCGTCGCCTCGACGATGAGGTTTCCATCCGCCGAGCATCCGGAGCCGAAATCCGACGTCTTGCTGAGGCGGGTATTGCGTGCGGCATCGGCCACATCCGCGGTCTCGTCGATCACCATCGTCGAGTTGCCTGAGCCCACACCAAAGGCGGGCGTGCCCGAGCTGTACGCCGCCTTCACCATGTCGCGGCCACCAGTGGCTTGGACCATATCCGCCTGGGTCATCAGATATTGCGCGGCGGGGATGCTGGGACGGTCGAGGCATTGAATAAGGTCGACCGGCGCTCCTTCGTGCGCCAGCGCGCGGCGCATGATTTCTACGGTCTCGCGCGTAGTCGCCTTGCTGCGCGGATGGGGGGAGAAGATGACCGCATCTCGGCACTTGATGGCGAAAAGACCGACACCAGGCGGAGTCAACTCGGGATTGGTGGTCGGTACAAGCGAGGCAATAAGTCCGACCGGTTTCGCGTACTTGACGATGCCCTTGTCCGGGTCCTCCTCGAT
>DASSCW010000003.1:0-6588 GCA_035697465.1 Candidatus Limnocylindria bacterium
AGGTCTCCGCGATCCAGGAGCGCGACCACCGTGGCCCCCCGGTCACCGCCGCGCGCCAGCGCCTTCTGCAGGGAGCTGGCGAAGTCCCCGACGGACCCGAACTCCTGGCCGATGCGCATCGCCATCAGGCCGGCGGTCGGCGGCAGGACGCCGCGCGGCTCATCGGTCATGTGGCCAGCTCGAGCAGCCAGCTGAAGAAAGTGACGCTGCCGAGCACGGCAAAGGCGACCAGGGCGAGCACGAGCACGAAGCCGATGGCGCTGGCCCAGCCCGGGATGGCAGACGGGGCGGGGGCAACCGATCCGCGCGCCAGCCAGACCGCCAGGGCGTCACCGTCTACCCGCATCTCGACGTCCTCGTCCAGGGGAATGACCACCACGCGGTCGCGTTCGTCGCCCCGTTCGCCGGTGAGCAGGGCCCGGGTTGTCTCACCCTCCCGCACGAGCAGCGCGTGGTCGCCCGCCGCATTGGTCATTGGTTGCGCCTCCAGCCGTCCGGAGGCGCCAAGGGGCAGAGCGGCGCCCGGTTCGTCCATCTGCGGCCGAGGATAGCAGCCGTCAGGCGTCGAGCAGGGCCAGGGCGGGAGCAAGGCGGCCGATGCTGTCGGCCGTGATCGGGTCAAGCACGAGCTGCACGTGGCCGACGCCCTCGTCGGCGAAGGCGCGGAGTGTCCGGGCAAGCGCCTCCGGTTCGCTGCTCAGCGGCGCGAGGTCGGGAGCCGTGCGATCCCCCATCGATCGGCCAATAGCATCCGGAAAGGCGATGAACAGCGCCACCGTTCGCTCCACCTCCTGCGGCGCGCGCCCGGCGCGACGGCATGCCTCGTCGATCCGATCCCGCAGCGGCCGATAACCCTCGACCGTGTTGCCGAACCAGGCGAACCAGGCATTCCAGGCCTGGACGTGCGGCAGCGTGATCGAGAGCATCCGCTCCCCTTCCGACCCGATCATCAGTGGCGGCCCCTGCGGGCGCGGACCCCTCGGCAGCAGCTCGGCGTCCCGCAGCCGGTAATACGTGCCCTCGAAGTCGCAGCGTCCCTCGTGCAGCAGCGTCCTGATGACGGTGAACGCCTCTTCGAAGCGGCTCACCCGGTGATCGAACGGAAAACCGAAGGCCCGATAGTCGGCCTCGTTCCAGCCGGCGCCCAGGCCGAGGATCAGGCGGCCGCCCGAGATCTCGTCCAGCGTGGCGGCTTTCTTGGCGAGCATCCCGGGGCTGTGGAAGCTGGTCGCGGCGACCAGTGGGCCGATCTGGATGCGCTCCGTCACTGCGGCGATCGCGGCCAGCGAGGTCCACGCTTCCCATGGGCCGCGCGACGGGCGTCCCTCCCACTGGTAGAGGAGGTGGTCGCCGAGCCAGAGCGAGTCGAGGCCGATCGCCTCCGCCGTGCGCGCCATCTCGCGCTGCTCCGGCCACGAGGCGACGTACTCCACCTCTGGCAGCTGCACACCCACCTTCAGCGGTCGCACCATGGCCCGATTCTGACCGGCTCGGCCAGATGACGTAGGTTCGGCCCGCCGCTTGTCGGTTGGACGCGGGCGACGGCGCAGCCACGATGTACCCGGCCCAGAGGCCACGCCACTCAGCAGGAGACCACCATTCAATGAGCCGAACCATCACAGGCCGCGCCGGGCTCGGCCTGACCGTGGCCATCACGATGGCACTTGCCGCCTGCGGCGGTGGCGCCAGCCAGTCGACCGAGGCGTCATCGGCGGGCTCCGCCGCAAGCTCGTCGGAAGCCTCTGCTGCCGCGAGCGCGGAGCCTACACAGGGCACCGCGCTGAATGCCTGCGAGCTCATCACGCCCGCGGACATCGAGGCTGCGCTGGAGCTGGAGCCCGGCACCGTGGCCGAGGGCGAGCTCGAGGAGGTCGGGACCGTCCTCGACCCGGCCGAGACGGAGTGCACCTACCAGGACGAGGCATGGGGCGGCGTCATCCTGCGGCTCACGCCGACGGACGGGGTCAACCTGTTCGACGCCGTCCTGGGCGCCTACGACGACGCCGAGTCGATCGACGCGGGTGACGGCGCGTTCTGGTCGCCCGACACCAATCGGGCGTTCATCTCGAAGGGATCGGTCACGGCCATGCTGCAGATCGGCTTCGTCGCGGTGGACTCCGCCGAATGGGGAACCGTGGCCGAGGAGCTGGTGCACTCCATCGAGGCGAAGCTCTAGGCGACCCTCCGGCGGCGCTTGTTGACGTAGTCGACCAATACGTATTCGCCCAGGTGCTCCGGCTCGACGTAGAAGGCGCGCCCACGGTTGATCCGGCTCATCAGATCGACGAACTCGGACAGGTAGCGTGATCGCTCGAGCATGAAGGTGTTGATCACGATCCCCTCGCGCGTGGCGCGTCCCACCTCGCGCAGGGTCGACTGCATCGTGCGGATCGTCGGCGGGTAGGCGAACTCGACCTGCCCGTTGGCGATGTGCGCGGTTGGCTCGCCGTCGGTGATCACCACGATCTCCTTGTTGCCGCCGCTGCGGCGGCCGAGCAGCTGGCGGGCGATCATCAGGGCGTGCTGGAGGTTGGTGCCGTACTCGAACTCGTACGGCGAGAGCGTCGCGATCGCCTCCGGCTTGATCTGGCGCGCGTAGTAGGCGAAGCCGACCACGTACAACCGATCACGCGGGTATTTCGTGTGGATCAGCGTGTGCAGCGCCATCGCCACGCGCTTGGCGGCGGTCGAGCAGCCACGCAGCAGCATCGAGCGGCTCATGTCCAGCAGCAGGACGGTGGACGAGACGGTCGTCTCCTCCGTGCGGTGCACCTCGAAGTCGTCCGGCGCGAGGCGGACTGGCGTCCCGGGACCGCTGCGCGCCATTGCGTTGAAGAGCGTGCGGTTGAGGTCGATCGCGAACGCGTCGCCGTGCTCGTAGGCCTTCGTCTCATCCGTCTGCTCTCCGCCGCTGCCAGCCAGCGGCAGCGGGTGGCCACCCAGTGACTCGCGCCGCAACCGGCTGAAGATGTCGGTCAGCGCGCGCATGCCCAGCTTGCGCGCAGCGCGCGGCGTGAGCTCCAGCCGCCCGCCGTCGCGCTCCAGGTAGCCCGCCTCCTCCAGCGCCCGGGTCAGCTCCCGGAGACGCCGCAGGTCGTCCTCGCTCTCGTCGCCGGCCAGGTCCTTGAGCAGCTCGGTGTCCAGGCGCTCGAGCGACTCGGGATCGCGCGCGCCCAGCAGCTCCTCCTCCATCGCGTCGTAGCGCTGCTGCCGGTCGATGGCGCCAAGGGCATCGGCCAGGCCCATCGGCTCATCGCCGGAGAACGGATACGCCTCGCCGAACGGCTGGTCTGGACGCAGCGACTGCAGGTTGCCCGCCAGGCGCGCCATGTCCCAGCGCAGCCGGTCGTCGCGCAGCAGGTCATCCATCATCTGCTGCAGCTCTTCCCGCATCTGCGGGCTCATGCTGTTGAGCAGCGAGGCCATCTGCGATGACTGCCGGTGCAGGTGGTCGATCAGCTGGTCGACGTTGGCGATTCCCGGCGGGAAGTAGTGACCGTGCTGCGCCATGAAGGCGTCGAAGTCGGCCCGCGTGTCCGCCCCGGATGCGTGCTTCTCCAGCAGCGAGTTGAGGTCGCGCACCATCTGACGCACGCCATCCAGGTCCTCCGGCGTGATGCCGCTGACGCCCTCCTTCAGTCCCTGGAAGTAGGTCTGCAGCAGGTGCTGACGCAGCTCATCGGTAAGCGCGTTGAAGGCGTCCCGGGCGGTCGGGTCCATGAACTCGTAATCGCGGAGAGCGTGCAGGCGTCCGGCCAGTTCCGGTGGGAGCGCATCCAGCCGATCCCGACGCTGCTGCGCGGCCCGGCGCAGGACCTCCTCTGCCATGCGGGCACGGTCCTGCTGGTCGCCGGGCGCGGCGTCCAGCGCGGATCTCTCGGCTGCCGCGACCCGCTGCTCGATCCCTTCCCGCTCCTGCTCCACGATCCGGTCCAGCCGCTCCGTCAGCTCGCCGAGCACCCCGTCCAGGTGGGTGCGTTCGAGCTCCGCCTGGCGCCGCTGTCGGAGCCGATCGACGATGCGTCGCAGTCCGGGAATGTCGCCACCGCGCGTCCCGCGCATGCCGCGCTGCATGAGGCGCTGCAGGGCGCGCCGCAGGTCGCCATCGGCCAGGACGTCGTCCGACAGCGCCTCCAGGACGTCATCGGCGTCGAACGGCGGCAGGACCTGGCTGCCGTCCCAGCGCGAGTAGCGGTACATGCCCATGGTGGTGGCCCAGCCTAGGCCGGCTGGCGGGCTCCGTCCATCGGTCGCTCCAGGATCTCCGCCAGCGTCATCGGCTCGGCGGCCTCCGGACCGCCAGGCCGGTCGCAGTCTTCATCACTCGCCACGTACGCGGAGTGCGCGCACGCCGCGCACAAGCTCGCGCGCCCCTCGGAACCCACTGCGCAGAGCCGCTTTGCCCGCCCGGGCGGTGAGCCGCCCGCCGCGGCGCACCATCCAGCCGGCCGATTGGCGCACGGTTGCCAGGTCTTCCTCGATGTCCCCGAGTGAGACTTGCACCGCGGCGAGATGCGCTGCCTGGTCGGCCGGAGGGAGGCCCCGCAACGCGAAGCGAAGGGCCAGTAGCCCCACCGCGGCGTCGTCGAGCTGTCCGGCCACCGGGATAATGCCGGGAACGAGATCGACCGGCGACACGAGGTAGGCGGCAGCGCCCATCACCGCCGCGCGCCGCCCGCGCGACAGGCCCGGCTCGTTGCCCAGGCGCCAGGCAAGGCGCGCGTAGCGCGGCAGGCGCTTCACGAGGGCAAGGAGCCGCTCCTTCGGGAACGGGTCGCTATCGCGCGTACCGGACTCCGCCACCGCGCCGCTCCTTGTTCAGCCGCCGGTTCAGGTGCAGGCCCTCCAGGACGAACTCGACGCCGCTGGCCACCCCTGCCGGCGACTCGCCAACGTCCAGCCGCGCGACTGCCCGGCGCAGCTCCGGAATCTCGTCGACGAGGTGCTCGTGCGCTGCGGACGGGATCGTCGCGCCGACTTCGGCGCTCGCCCCGCTCTCGAAACGCTCGATCAGGGGCAGCAGCTCCGACAGGACGAAGTGGCGGTTGAAGACGTTGACCACCGCCCGCTGGACGAGCTTCTCGATGACCTTGTCCTCGCGCGTGTCATCGCCAAGGGTCTCGAGCTCGATCTTGCCGGCGGTCGAGGCAATGACCGACGGCAGATCGCTGATCCGCGGCGCAGCCACCGGCTCCCCCAGGCGCACGGCACGCTTCAACGCCGCCGCGAGCAGCGTCTCGTGATTCGAGATGGTGACCCGCACGCTCACCCCGGACCGCTGGCTGACCTCCGACGACCGGCGCGCCAGCTGCGACAGCTCGGCGACCACCTCCCGCATGAACGCGGGCATGTGCGCCGGGACAGAGGCCGATGCCTCGTCGGCGAAGGCCGTGCGCTCCGCCTCGACGATGGCGATCTCGACCTCCGGGTCCTCCGGATAGTGGGTCCGGATCTGCGCGCCGAATCGGTCCTTGAGCGGTGTGATGATCCGACCGCGACTGGTGTAGTCCTCAGGGTTGGCCGATGCGATGACGAACATGTCCAGCTGCAACCGGACCTTGTAGCCGCGGATCTGGACGTCACGCTCCTCCATCAGATTGAGCAGGCCGACCTGGATGCGCTCCGCCAGGTCCGGCAGCTCGTTCATCGCGAAGATGCCCCGGTTCGTACGCGGCAGCAGGCCGTAATGGATGGTCTGCTCATCGGAGAGGTAGCGGCCCTCGGCCACCTTGACCGGATCGACCTCTCCCACCAGGTCGGCGATCGTGATGTCCGGCGTCGCCAGCTTCTCGCCATAGCGCTGCTCCCGATAGAGCCAGGCAACGGGCGTGTCGTCTCCGCGCTCGGCGATCAGCGCGCGGGCGAACGGGCTCACCGGCTCCAGAGGATCATCGTGCAGCTCGGCGCCGGCCACCTCGGGCACCCACTCGTCCAGGAGGCCGATCAGCGACCGCGCGATCCGGCTCTTGGCCTGTCCGCGCTCGCCCAGCAGGATCACGTCCTGCCCGGCCAGGATCGCGTTCTCGATCTGCGGCAGGACCGTGTCGTCGTAGCCGAGGATGCCCGGCAGGAACGGCTCGTTGTCGCGCAGCCGCTGGAGCAGGTTGGCCCGCATCTCCTCCTTGACGGTGCGCGGCCGGTAGCCGTCGGCACGTAACTGCCCGAGAGTCGTGTTGGCGGGAGTGGCGGACTGGGTCATGCGGTGGCTCCTTCGGACGCGCGGCTCGGGAGATTGGGATAGTCGATCAGGGCCACGGCCACGTCGGCTGGCCCGCAGACGCCGCGCTCCGCGAGCCCGGCCAGAAACTCGATCCGCGCCGCGATCTCCTCCTCGAGCTCCGTAGGGGAGATTCCCAGCGTGGCCGCAAGCACCGCGTAGCCCTGGGGGTTGTGGATGAGGGGCCTCGACCCGCGGCCGCCGTCGCCGGCCAGCACCGGAGGGACGGGCAGCCGCTGCGCGCCGGTCAGTCGCGGAGAGCGCCCTCCGTCGAGCGTCGCCAGGCGAACGGGCGCCAGTGCTCCGTGGTCGTCAGTGCGCAGGTGCCATGCCTCCTCGACGCGGCGGTACATGCCGGCCGGCGTGCGGTA
>DASSCW010000004.1:0-14075 GCA_035697465.1 Candidatus Limnocylindria bacterium
CACGTAGACCGTCGGCTCGCCGGACGGCGGGATGGGTGCTGCGGGCGGGGGCGGCGATTCGGCTGCGGCGGCAACGCCCGCGGCGCCGGCACCGGCCGCGGCTGCAGCGGCGCCGGCCGCCGGGTCCTGCTGCCAGACGCGCAGCGCCTCCGCGAACGAGCCGGCGTCCGGGAACCGATCCCGCGGCTCGCGCTGCAGCGCGCGCATGACGATCGCCGACAGGCCACTCGGCACCGGGCGATAGGTCGACGGGGGAGGCGGATCCTCGCTGAGTCGCTTCAGCGCCACGCCGGCCGCCGAGTCGCCTTCGAACGGGCGTCGGCCGGTGAGCATCTCGTACAGGACGATGCCGAGGGCGTAGACGTCGGACGCGCCGGTGACCTCGTCGCCGCGCGCCTGCTCGGGGCTGAAGTAGTGGACCGATCCCAGCGTGGTCCCGGTCACGGTCATCGACGTCTCGGCCACGGCTCGGGCGATGCCGAAGTCGGTCACCTTCACGTCGCCGTCGTCGGTGAGCAGGATGTTGCCCGGCTTCACGTCGCGGTGGACGAGGCCTCGCCGGTGCGCCGCCTCCAACGCGGCGGCCACGCCGAGCGCGATGCGCACGGCCTCATCGGTATCCAGGTTCCCGCGCTCGCGAAGGATCGTCGCGAGGTCGTCCCCCTCCACCAGCTGCATGACGATGAACTGGGCGCCATCGGTATCGGTGCCGTAGTCGTAGACCGGCACGATGTTCGGGTGCGACAACGAGCCGGCGGCGCGCGCCTCGTGACGGAAGCGGTTGGCAAAGCCCGGATCGCTGCCGTACTGCTCGCGCAGCAGCTTGACGGCGACCTCTCGGTCCAGCTGCTCGTCGAGGGCGCGCCAGATGGTGGCCATTCCGCCCTCGCCCAGCGGGGCTATGAGCCGGTAGCGCCCGCCGATCAGACGCCCGATCATCTCCAAGGTGGTCTCCTCATGGCCGCAGAGGGTGGCTCAGTCTCGCAGGTCCAACCCTCGGACGTATGAGCGGAACTCGTCTGCTTCATCCGACTGCAGCGTCATCGCCACGTTGGCCTTCAGCCAGCCGATCCGCGTGCCGGCATCGTGGCGCTCGCCCTCGAACTGGTAGCCGAACACGGGCTGCTCATCGATCAGGGCGCGGATGGCGTCGGTCAGCTGGATCTCGCCGCCGGCGCCGCGGGGCGTCGTCTCCAGCATGCCGAAGATCTTCGGCGTGAGGACGTAGCGGCCGAGCACGGCCAGGTCGGACGGTGCGTCGTCGACCGCGGGCTTCTCGACCAGGTCGCCGATCTCCACCAGCCGACCCTCCTCGCGGACGGGCCGCAGGATCCCGTAGCGGCTCACGTCCTCGCGCGGCACGCGCTGGACGGCGATCACGCTGCCGCGGTGGGCGGTGTGCTGGTCGATCAGCTGCCTGGTGACCGGGACGCCACCGGGATTGATCATCACGTCGTCGGAGAGGATCACGGCGAACGGCTCGTCGCCGACCAGCTCCTTGGCCATCAGCACCGCGTGCCCCAGTCCGAGCTGCTCCTTCTGGTGCACGAAGGCGATCGGGCCGACTTCCGTGATCCGTCGCACCGTCCGCAGGGTCTCGATGTCGCCACGCTCCTCGAGCCAGCGCTCGAGGGTCGGATTGGCGTCGAAGTGGTCCTCGATCGCGCTCCGACCGGTGGAGATGACGATGATGATCTGCTCGATGCCGGAGGCGACGGCCTCCTCGACCGCGTACTGGATGATCGGGCGATCGACCAGTGGCATCACTTCCTTGGGAATGGCCTTGGTCGCGGGCAGGAAGCGGGTTCCGAAGCCGGCGGCCGGCAGAACGGCCTTTCTGACGCGCACGCTGATGAGGGTGTCTCCTGTTGTGCGGCTGATCGCCGTGGGACCGCGCAGAGCTGGCTCGCGTGCCAGGCGGCCTCAGGCCGCGCGGATGAGAGGGTGCCTCACGGGGTCGGCAGTATAGCAACCGGCGGACGCAGGGCCTTCCGGCGGGCCAGGGCCACGCCGCGGCGGACGGTACAATCGCGGCCGATGTTGAAGTCGTTCGTGCGCACCATTCGCGGTCCCTCGCGGGATCCGCGCATGGAGTACATCAGCCGCCCACTTCCGAAGGGCCTGCTCGACGAAGAGGTGGTGGCCGCCCTCGGAATCGCCCTGGAGCGCAACCCCAACCCGGCCACGCTGGTGGAAGGGCTGCCGTCCGCGCTGCGCGAAGTGACTGGTCGCGACTACCAGGTCCTTGACCGATCCACCTGGGACGTGACCGGCGCCTTCGGCAAGACGATGGTCATGATCCGTGACGGCGACGTCGGCCTGTGGCCCGGCTATGCCGCCCGGGCCTACCCGCTGCTCGACCAGTCCGATCGCTCGGACGAGACGCGGCGGGAGATCGCCGCTGCCAGTGGCGAGGACGCTCAGCCGTCGGCGACGAACCCCGCCGGCAAGCCGGGTTGGGCGCCACCCCCGCCGATCGATCGCACGCCGCCGCCCGAGATCCCGGTGGGCGATGCCGATGCGGGCGCGAGCCACGTCCAGGGCAGCGAGTGGATGCCACCCGACTGATGGGTCGCCAGAACGTGCCGCGCGACCAATGGCTGGAGCTGGGGGTGGAGTGCCCGCACTGCGGTGAGCGGGTGACGGAGGCCAACGTCTATTCCTGGCGGCCGACGCCGGAAGACCCGAAGCTGCTCCTGCTGTACTGCCCCGACTGCGGCGATCGCGTGGAGATCAACCACGTCTGAGGAGGCTGGTGCCCCCAACCGGATTCGAACCGGTGATCTCCACCTTGAAAGGGTGGCGTCCTAGGCCTCTAGACGATGGGGGCGCGGCCGCGTGATGGTAGCGCAGGAGCCGGCCCCCCTCAGCCCAGGTAGAAGACCATCACCAGGATCACGGTGCCGGCCAGCGCCAGCCCGGCCAGGACGATCATGAGGCCACCGCCGAGGGCGATCGCGATCGAGCGCCCGGTCGATCCCTGTCGATAGGCGCGCTGCGACCAGATCCAGCCCTGGACGAACAGGAAGATGCCAACGCCGGTCGAGATGACGCCCGCCGCCACCATGGCCATCACTGACGTAGACGAGTCGCGACCCAATCCGGCAAGGGCGGCCAGGCCGCCGGCGATGATGAGGCCGACGGCGCCGATGACCAGGTTGCGCACGAACGGATGCATGGGGCGGCATTCTAGCCGTGGGCACGCATCCTGCAGGCAGTCGACGCTCGTGACTTCCGATGAACGAGACTCTCGGCCCGAGCGCAAGCACGAGCCGATGAGCGTCCGGGACGCTGGCCGCAAGGGCGGTCGCGCGACGCGCGCCCGCTACGGTCCGGAGTTCTTCGCCCAGATCGGGCAGATGGGTGGCAAGGCCGTCAGCCAGCGCTACCCGTCCGAGCACTTCCGCGAGATCGGTCGCAAGGGCGGCCGTCGAGTCGCCGAACTGGTCGAGCGCGCCAAGCAGCTGGAAGACGAAGGGGGCGAGGCGGCCTCCTAGCTTCCGGCGAGCACCTCGTCGAGCGTGCCGACGATCAGACCAGCCTCGTCCCGGCCGATGCACAGCGGTGGCCTGATCTTCAGGACATTCTTCTCACGCCGCGTGGTGCCGATCAGCACGCCCTTCTCGCGCATCTCGTCGCGAACCCGCCGCGCCAGGTCGCGGGCTGGCGTCAGGGATCCGTCAGGCTCCAGCAGTTCGACGCCGATCATCAGGCCCCTTCCGCGCACGTCGCCGATGACCGGATGCCGTTGCGCGAGCTCCGACAGCGCGTCCCGCAGCCAGGTGCCAACGCTCGCCGCGTTCTCGACCAGGCGCTCGTCCTCGAGCACGTCCAGCACCGTGAGGGCGGCAATGCAGGCCACCGGGTTGCCGCCGAACGTGCTGAAGAACGTCGTCTCGGCCGCCATGCGGTCGGCGATCTCGGCGCGCGTCACGACCGCCGCCACCGGGTGTCCGTTCCCCATCGGCTTTCCAAGCGTCACCACGTCAGGAGCGAGGCCCCAGGCCGGGAAGGTCCAGAGGCCCTCGCCAGAGCGGCCGTGGCCCGCCTGGACTTCATCGGCGACCACCAGTGCGCCCGCGGCGCGCGCCCCCTCCAGCGCGGCGGCCACGGTGGCCGCCTGCGGGACGAAGATGCCGGACGAGGTGAAGAGCGAGTCCAGGAAGAGCGCCGCGGGACGCCGGCCGCGGTCGGCCAGCCTCGCGATCGCCGCCGCCATGTCGTCACGCGCCAACGCCGCGCCGTCGGCGGCGCCGGCATACGGGCCTCGGAACGTGTCCGGCGCCGGGAAGGTCTCGACCCCGGGCGGACGTTCACCGCGTGGCCACTCCGACGGGGTGAAGTCCGCCACCGCGGACGTTGCGCCGTGATAGGCCCACTCGACCACCAGGCCGGCATCGCCACCGGTGGCGGTCGTCGCCAGGCGCCAGGCGAGGTCGTTCGCCTCGCTCCCGGAGTTCACGAACATGACGGTGTCCAGGCCCGGCGGCATGCCGGCCACGATCCGCTCCGCAAGCTCCACGATCGTCGCGTGCAGGTAGCGGGTGTTGGTGTTGAGCAGCGCGGCCTGCCTGGCGATCGCGTCACCGACCCGGGCATGCGAGTGGCCCACCACCGGCACGTTGTTATACGCGTCGAGGTAGGCACGGCCGTCGGCGTCGTACATATACGCCCCTGATGCACGGACGAGGTGCAGTGGTCGCGCGTAGCTGAGCTCCTCGAGGGCCGTGCCCAGCGTGCGGGCGCGCCGGGTTCGCAGGTCCTCGTCCGGTGGCGGTGCGGCGCTTCGCCCACGGACGATCGGCGCCAGCGCGAGCTCCGCCAGTCGCTGCCCGGCCTCGTCCATGCCCACCGCCGCCAGCTGCCCCAGCAGTGCCCAGGCGGGCTCCGTCCAGCCGGTGATGTAGGCGTTGTCCGGGAACTGGCGGGTTCGCCAGGCGGAGATGAGGATCGTCTGCGCCATCCGGCCAGCCAGCAGATCTGCCAGCAGCTCGGCCTCCGCGACCTCGAGCGGCTGGACGGAGGTAAAGCCAGGGAGGAAGTCGGCGGCGACCGCGAAGATGTCCTCGCGCTCGCGAACCAGCGACTGCAATGTGGCCGGCACGTCCAGCACCAGCGCGGTGTGGGCCATGTCTCCGAAGTCGATGATCCCGCTGACCCGGCCCTGCTCGTCGAGCAGCAGGTTGTCGAGCGTCACGTCGTTGTGGATCACCTGCGCGCGCAGCGCCGTCAGCGCGGGCACGACGCGCTCCGTGAAACGGCCGAGGACGCGCTCCAGGTGGCGGCGCCGATCTTGATCTTCGATCAGGGCGGCGTGGCGGGCCAGGTCGGGCAGGTGCTTCTGGTCCCATTCGATCGCGCGGCCTGCGGCCGGATGGAAGAAGCCGCGCAGTGCCTTGCTGAGACGCGCGGTCGTCTCGCCGATCGACCGGATGGCGCGCTCGTCGAGCTCTGTCGGGGTGGCATGGCGTCCCGGCAGGTACGGGATCAGACGCACCAGGTGCGTGGCCGCGCCGTCTGGCACCGATCCGATCTTTGCGCCCTGCAGGGTCTGTCGTGCGCGGGGGACCGGGAGCTCGGGGTCAATGGCTGCCACGTGCTCGATGGCCGCAATCTCCATTTCGACCACGGCCGGCTCCTCGACGGCGTTCGACACCTTGAGGACCCAGCCCGCGCCGCCGGGCTCTTCAAGGCGGAAGTTCTGGTCGCGCTCGCTGACCAGGGGCGTCGCCGTGCCCTGCACCCCGAACAGCGCTTCGGCGATCTCCTGCGCCCGCGCGACCGACAGCGCGGGGGGATCGGTGTGCAGCACGCCGGCGGGCTTCATGGGTCGTGATCGTACACGCCGCTAGACTCGAAGCCGATGGGCGCGTCCACCTTCACCAACGTCCGCAGCCGAGCGGGCCGAGCGGCTTCATTGACCCTGGCGGCCGGTGTTCTCGCCGCGTGCGGCATGCCCGACCTACCCCCCGGATGGGAGCTATGACGGAAGATCGTTCGGCCCCTTTCGCTGGCCTCGCCGAAGTGGCCGATGCCGTCTCGCGGACGACGTCGAAGCTGCGCAAGCGCGACCTGCTGGCCGATTACCTTCGCGCCCTGCCCGGCGACGACGTGCCGATCGCCGCCACCTTCTTTGCCGGTCGGCCGCTGCCCGGGGCGCAGGACCGCCTCGGCCTGGGCTGGGTGCAACAGAGCCAGGCGCTGGCCGCGGCCTCCGGAGCCGGTGCGGCGGCGCTGAACGCCGCCTACCTGCGGCATTCGGACATCGGCGATGCGGCGGCCGAGCTGCTGGCCGGACGGACCGCGGCGGGCAAGGGCATCACGTTGCGGGATGTGGATCGTGCCTTTCGGACGATCAGCGAGGCGGCCTCGGCAGAGGCGCGCGTGACCGAGATGGCGAGGCTGCTCGGCCGCGCCACGGCGGACGAGGCGCGCTTCATCGCCAAGATCGCGTCCCGCGAGATGCGGATCGGCCTGCGGGAAGGGCTGCTGGAGGAGGCGATTGCCGCCGCGTTCGACCGGCCGGTGGCGGACGTGCGTCGCGGCCTGATGCTGGTCGGGGAGCCGGGCGAGACGGCCGCGCTCGCGCGCGACGACGCTCTGGGGACTGCCGCCCTGCACCTCGGCCGGCCGATCCGATTCATGCTCGCCACACCGGTGGCGGACTCGGTGGAGGTGATGCGCCGCGTCGGCGAGGAAGCCTGGATCGAGGACAAGTACGACGGGATTCGTGCCCAGCTCCACCTGGAAGGCGGGGCGGCCCAGCTCTTCAGCCGCGACCTCAACGACATCACGGTGGCCTTTCCGGAGGTCGCGGATGTCGCGGCCACGCTCCCGCATCGGCTGGTGATCGATGGCGAGCTCGTCCCATACCGGCAGGGATCGGTCATGGACTTCGCCAGCCTGCAGACCCGGCTCGGGCGGGTGAACCCCGGACCGGAGCTGCTGGAGCAGGTGCCAGTGGTGCTGGTCGCGTTCGACCTGCTGCACCTCGATGGCCGTGACCTGCTGGAGACCCCCCTGCGCGAGCGGCGCGCGGCGCTGGAGGCGCTCGACCTGCCCGGCCACACCGCGGAGCGGGTCCTTTACTCGAACCTTGCCACGGCGCGCAGCGCAGACGAGGTGGAGCGCGAGTTCGATGACGCGCGGGAGCGTCGCAACGAGGGCCTGATGGTCAAGGACCCAGCCTCTGTCTACCAGCCGGGACGCCGCGGCCTCGGCTGGCTGAAGCTGAAGAAGGCACTGGCCACCCTCGACTGCGTGGTGGTCGGCGTCGAATGGGGCCACGGCAAGCGCCGGGCGGTGCTCTCCGACTACACCTTCGCCGTGCGCGCTGGCGACGAGGCCGACGCGCCGCTGCTGACCATCGGCAAGGCCTACACCGGCCTGACCGATGCCGAGATCGCCACCATGACCGAGCATTTCAAGTCGATCACGCTGCGCGACTTCGGACGCTATCGGACCGTGCACCCCGAGGTGGTGGTCGAGATCGCCTTCGATCGGATCATGCGCTCCACACGGCACAAGTCCGGCTTCGCAATGCGCTTTCCGCGCATTGTCCGCATGCGCGACGACAAGACGCCCGCCGACATCGACACGATGGCCACCGTGGAGGCGCTGTTCGGAGAGCAGGCCACCGGGCGCATCCTGCTGGCGCGGGGCAGCGGCGGAGAGACGGAGCGCATCGCCGCAACCGGCGAAGTGGGCGAGTAGCGCGGCTCTCGTACCATCAGGCGATGAGCGCCATCGAGACCGATCCCTTCGCGCCCTCCCCGATGCGGTCCGTGCCGATCGACGTCTACACAGCGTCGTACCGAGTGTCGGGCAAGCTCCCGACCCGCTTCAACCGGGTGGGCGACATCGTGAACCAGGCATCCTCGACCCACCTGGCCCTCGAGGAGGCGACGATCAGCGAGTACGCCGACCCGACGGCCACCGTCTCGGCGATGCAGGCGCTGGTCAACCTGGACGAGGCGCTGCTCGTGGTCGCTGCCGAGGCTGAAGGCAGCGGACGCGACGACATGCGCATCCCGAAGCGCGCGATTCGTGCGCAGATCGGCTTGCCGCCCTTCCGCGTCACCGGCTCGATCCATCTCGCGCCCGGCAGCCGCCCAGCCGACGGGATCCTCTTCGCCAGCGACCGGTACCTGGTGATGACGGAGGTGACGATCGCCAGCGGGCCGCACCCTGAGCTGGCTCGAACCGCCCCGGCCGTCGCCTTCCGGCGACAGCGGGCACACATCATCCTGGTGACGGACGACGAGCGCCCGGATCAGCTGCTGGCTGACGTGCTCGACGCGGCGACCGCGGAGCGCTGGCTGCAGGCGGCTCGGGAACCGGACCAGGGCTGACCGATCAGGCCAGGCCGCGAGGGGCAGTCTCCGCGGCGCGTTCAGCCACCGCGTCGGAGGCGTCCATGACCGACTGTACGAATCGCGCGACGCGCGGACCATCCATGCGCTGGAGTCGGCCGATGCTCTGCGCGTACCACGGGGCGTTGTCGGCGGTCACGATCTCGCCATCGGGCTCTTCCAGCACGACCACGCTCCAGCGGCGTGGGAAGGCGACGGCCGGGATGATCGGAACGGAGGGCTCGTCGAGGGCGGTTCGTGCCCACGCGGCAACCGCATCCGCAACCGCGTCGGCGTCGAATGAGGGGTTGGTGCGGCATGGGATCCAGCCCGACCTGCCGCGCGTGTCGTACTCCCAGCCGCGCCCGCGGACGCGGTAGCGACCCCGCCAGCGGCGCGCGATCAGCGATCGCACGCCCGCGGGGCCGATCAGCAGGCCAGCCAGATCGCCAGGCACGCCCGGCAGCCGTGGAGAGATGACGAGGACGTAGCTGTCATCAAATGTGGGCTCCAGCAGGCGCGCCAGGTCTTCGCCGACGCGCTGCTGCCCGTGGCCGGAGAGCGCGCGGATCAGCCACGCCAGCCCGATTCCGATGCCCAGCGCGGCGGCCACGCCCAGGATCGCCACGCCATCCGGCCTGTCGTCGGGCAGGAGCGCCATGAGCACGATGGCAACGATGCCGACCATCAGCATTGCGAGCGAGAGCGCCAGCGCCCAGCGCCGCTCGTGCGTGGCGTCGGCAGGGCGGATCAGGCGCATGGGGCAACGTCCGCTGCTACGCTCGCGACATGCCGACCATCAGCACCGCCATGGCCACCTTCGTCGATCCCGTCGAAGGGATGCGGGTCGACGTGGTCAGCGGCTCCGGCTTCCCGGTCAGCTTCGATACGCTCGCCCTGGACGAGGGTGGCGTCGGCCCGAGTCCCACCGAGACGTTGCTCGCCGCCCTGGCAGCGTGCACCGCCATGGACGTGGCCAGCATCATGCGCAAGAAGCGGCAGCACATGGAGCGGTACGAGATCGCGGTGACCGCCGAAAAGGCCGACGAGCATCCGCAGGTCTTCACGTCGATCGTGGTTGAGCACCAGATCGTGGGCGACGTGAGCTCCGAGGCCGTCCGTCGATCGGTCGAGCTCTCGGCGGCGTCCTATTGCCCTATCAGCGCCATGCTGTCCCGCTCGGTGCCCATCGAGCATCGTTACCGCCTCCAGCTGACCGACGACGCCATACCGGCGCGCGAGCTCGTGGTGGTGACCGGCCCCGCCGCTGGCTGACGACGCGCGGAGCGCGCCGCGATCACGCGGAGCGGAGGGCGCGGGGCGCGGCGACCGCGTCGAGCACCGCGCTGCTGAAGGCTTCGATGTCGAACGGCTTCGCCACGACCGGGCCGGTCGGCGCCAGCTCTGCCAGCCGTTCCCGGCTGGCAGCGGAGACGAAGACGACCGGAATCCCCGGCCAGGCGTTGCGCAGGAGCTCGGTGATGTCGCCGCCGTCGCCATCGGGCAGCATGACGTCCACCACCAGCAGGTGCGGAAGCGCGAGCGCCACCAGATCGCCCAGCTCCACGATCCGGCTGCAGGTCACGACCGAGAAGCCGAGATCCCGCAGGATGTCGGCCTCCAGCGCCGCGATGTCCGGATCGTCCTCGAGGACGTAGGCCCGCTGCTCCTCCGCGTCCGGCGCGAGCGTCGGCACGGGGCTTGCGGTTGGCTCGCTCATGGCTCCGAGTCTGGGTTTTAGGCCCACCCCGGACAATGGCGGGATGGTCCTAGCCGGAGCCGTTGCGAATGGGGTGTAGGATGGCGCCCCGGTTGCGGAAATCGGCTCCTGAAAGCTCATGAACGGGGTAGGACTCTGATGGCGCGAAGCATGTGGCGGGGGGCAATCCAGTTCGGTCTGGTGACCATTCCGGTGAAGCTGTACCTGGCCACCGAGTCCGGAGGCATCGGCTTCAACCTGCTGCATGCCAAGGACCTGAGCCGGATCCAGATGAAGATCTACTGCCCCGAGGACGACGAGGTCATCCCGCGCTCGGAGACGGTGCGTGGGTACGAGTGGAGCAAGGGCAAGTACGTCGTCGTCACAGAGGAGGACCTGGAGTCGGTTCCGCTCAAGACCGTCCGCTCGATCGAGATCGAGGCGTTCGTGGACGAGGAGCAGGCCGAGGAGAAGGGCACGCGTTTCGTCAAGCAGGCCTACTACCTGGAGCCCGATGAGGTCGGACGGAAGGCCTTCTACCTGCTGAAGTCCGTCCTCACCGAGACCGGCAAGACTGCGATCTGCAAGATCGTGCTGAAAGACCGCGAGCAGCTGGCCGCAATCACACCGTTCAGCAAGACGATGCTGTTGACCACCCTCCACTGGCCCGATGAGATCCGCTCGCTGGAGGAGCTGAACCTTCCAGAGGACGAGATCGACATCAAGCCCACCGAGCGAAAGATGGCCGAGCAGCTGGTGGCCAGCATGGCAAGCGAGTTCGATCCCTCCCAGGAGCGGGACCAGTACCGCGAAGCGCTGATGCAGGTGATCGAGGCGAAGGTCGCGGGTGAGAAGCCGGAGCCTGCCAAGAAGTCGGAGCCGACCAAGATCGGCGACCTGATGGCGGCGCTCGAGGCCAGCGTGGCGCAGGCGCGCGAGGCTCGCCGTGGCGGTGGCGAAGCCGCGGAGAAGAAGAGGCCCGCGGCCAAGACGGCCAAGGCAGCTGCGTCGCGCAGCACCAAGGGACGGCGCAAGGCCGATGAGGAGGCGCCTGCGGCGCGACGCCGCAAGACCGCCTGATTCCCTTGGGCGCCTCCGGCGAACAGCTTCCGCTCCCGGTCCCGCCGCCTGACGACCGGCAGCCGCCGCGGCTGCCATCCCGCATCGTGCCGATGCAGGCCACACAGGTCGACGCGCCGTTCGACGATGCCGACTACTTCTTCGAGCCATGGTGGCCAGGAATTCGCGCCTTTGCGCTGGTCGAGCGCGGACAGCTGCGCCTGCAGGCTGACGGCCTGGCCGATGCCACCGCCACCTTTCCGGAGGTGGAGGAGCTGCTCGGTCAGCTGGGAGAGGACGGCGTCGTCCTCGACGGCACGCTTCTGGTCCTCGACGACGAGGGCCGCCCCGATGCGGGCCTGCTGCGCGCGCGGCTGGACGGGCGCGAGCTGCCCGGCCGGCCCGCCTACGTGGCCAGCGACCTGCTCTGGGCGGGCGGCGAGCCGGTGACGCGTCGCTCGTTCCGCGTGCGACGGCGCTGGCTGGAGGCGCTGCTGGCGACCGGCGACCGCGTCACTGCCGGACACGGCTACGTGGGAGACGGCACGCTGGTGGCGGAAGCGTTGGCCACGCTCGGGATCGATGGGCTCTCCGCGCGCCAGCTGTCCGCTCGCTACCGAGGCGGGCCGGCCGGAGCCGCGTGGCTGCGCGCCTCGATCATCCCGGCCGAGCCCAGGGCGCGACCGACGCTCGCCCTGATCCTGAGGCTGCCGCTGACCGACTAGCCTCCGGCTGAAGGCGTCAGCAACGGTTCGAGGACCCAGGGCCATGGCGTGTCCGGCAGGAGCCGCTCGGCGGCGGTCACCAGCCCGTCGGCCGGGTAGGCGCGGAAGGTGGCGATATCGAAGATCAGGTAGGCGGGCCGTGACGCCCCCGTAGCGGCCGCGGCGCCGCGCACGACGTCACCGATGCGCATCAATGGAGCCGGGTCGCCGCCGTAGTGGGCCGTGAGGAGGGCAGCGACCTCCCAGACGGTCGCCGTCCCGGGGGCCACGCGCTTGGCGCGCTCGATCTCCGCCACCGCGTCTGCACGCTCGCCGAGCATCGCGTAGGCGAGCGATCGGGCAATCGGCCCCGCGTAATCGTCGGCCCGGATCGGCTCGCCGTTCAGCCGCCTCGCGATGAGCAGGTCCAGTTCGGCGGCGTCCGCGCCGAGTTCGCTGGCGGACCCGTCACCAACCGGCACGACGCGCGGCCACGGCAGGGTGAGCCCGGTCCAGTAGTTCGTCAGCAGGGAGAGGCGGTAGGCACGATCCGCAGCGGCCTGATCGCCCAGCTCCTGGTAGATGAGCGCGGCATTGGCCAGCTCGCGCCCGGCCGCGCTGGCTCTCTCGACGGAGCGATCCGCCGCCTCACGCGCGCATTGCCCGTCGCCTGCGGCCAGGCAAAGCAGCCCCAGATTCGTCCAGGACAGGCCATCGCCAGGGCTGCGCGCCACGGCCCGCATGGCCGCGTCACGCGCGACCCGCTGCAGCCCCACCCGATCGGCGGCAACCGCCACCGCCTTCGGGCCGGTTGGCTGCCACGGGTTCAGCCGCTCGGCGGTCACGAGCGACGCATAGGCCTCCGGCCAGCGCTGCTCCCCGGCGGCATCGGTGCCACGCCGATAGGCGATGGCGGAGGCGTCGGTGAACGACATGATCGCCAGCAACGCCACCGCACCGATCGCCGGGGCCACGATCCATCGGCGCCGGGATCGCATCGGCTCCCAGCGGAGGGCGCCGGCGTCGCCCAGCGTCAGCGCCGCCAGGAGCACCACCAGCAGGTTGAAGCCGGCGACGAAGGTGAGGTCCTCGAACAGCATGCCGACCGCGAAGCCCATCAGCACGGCGAAGGCGGCTCGGCCGGGAAGGGTACGGGTCCGCCACGGCCCGGCCAGCGCGACGAAGGCGATCAGCAGCACCGCGGCGGCCGCCAGGCCGACCAGCCCGGCATCGCCGAGGATGCCGAGTGGGATGTCGTGCGAGTGCGGCTGCCGGACCGGGAAGCTCAATGGGGGCGCGGCCTCCTGGCGCGCCCAGGGCATGCTGCCGGGGCCGATGCCGAACCAGGGATCCTGGCTCCAGGCCGAGAGTGTGTCGCGCCACAGGTATCCGCGATAGACGAGCGAACGCAGGTCGGTCAGCCGCGGCGCCACCACGACGAGAGCGAGGGCTGCCGCCACGATGCCGACGAACGCCAGCCCGGCACGCCGCGGTGTCCACCAGTCGCGTGACCACAGCCTACGGTCGAGCGGCACTCCGCGCAGGCGGCTGATGGCGGCCGGAGCCGCCAGCACCACGGCCGTCACCGCCATCGCCAGCCACGCCGAGCGCGAGCCGGACAACAGCGTCAGAGGGATACCGACCACCGCAAGTCCGCCCAGCAGGCCCAGCCGGACGCGCCGGTAGGGCGTCAGCAGGGCAAGCGGCACCACGGCCATCAGCGCGAACGGCGGGACGGCTACCGAGCCGAACATCGTCGACTCGCGCCCGAACCGTACCGGGGGCAGGCCCGGTCCGCCGGCAGCCACCCAATCCAGGCGACGCTCGCCCAGGACGTACAGGGCGCCAACCGCCAGGGCCAGGATCGCCGCGGAGACGAGCACCGCGGTCCAGCCGGGCCGATGGCGGAGCGCGACCGCAGCCACCGGCAACATCAGCGCGTTGCCCGCGATGACGGCGAGGGCGCCGGCCGTCACCCCGGTGTTCCAGGCCGACAGGCCGGCCACCGCGAACGCCAGCAAGAGGATGAGCAGCGGCACCTCGAGCCTGCTGCGGGGCAGCAGACCTCCGGCGAGGCCCAACCAGACCAGCCCGCCAATCGCCGCCACCCCGGCCAGGTGCAACGCCAGCTGGTACCTGGGGTCCCACAGGGCGCCGTCCCAGCCGAGGTACCCGAAGACGGCCAGTCCGATGGCGACGGCGGCGAGCTCCCCAACCCGACGTGGGGAGATCATTCCGCGTCCAGCAATGCCAGCGCCCGCT
>DASSCW010000005.1:0-3162 GCA_035697465.1 Candidatus Limnocylindria bacterium
GCTCGCAAGCTCAAGGCCATCGACGTCATCGACGTGCTCTCGGACTTGTTCATCCTGCGCGGCGTGCCTGGCCACATCCGCTCCGACAACGGCCCGGAGTTCATCGCCAAGGCCGTCCAGGAGTGGATCTCGGCGTCGGGACCAAGACCGCCTACATCGCTCCAGGCAGCCCGTGGGAGAATGGCTATGTCGAGAGCTTCAATGCCCGGCTCAGGGACGAGCTGCTCGACGGCGAGATCTTCTACACTCTCCGCGAGGCGCAGATCGTCATCGAGAGCTGGCGCCAGCATTACAATCCCGCATCACAACACCCATCGATCTATGTCATTGAGGAGAAGAGGTTTTGCTGATCGGGATACGGTCCCGTGGGGTGTCTGACGCCTCTGCGGGCTCGTTCTCTGACGGTGCGGGCAGCTGAGCCGTCGAGTGTCGCTCGGGCGAAGATCCAGGGACCGTCCGTCAGCGGGTGAAGCGCCTTGATCTCGGCGCCTTCGGCGGCGAGCCGCAGCGTCTTTGGGCTGACGCCGAGATGGGCGGCCGCCTTGGTCAGGTTGAGCCAGGGCTCGATGGCATCATCGGCAGGGCGATGGACCGGGATCTTGTGATGCGAGCGAAGAGACGTCACGCGCTCGCGCGTCCAGCGGTTGCCGTGGCCTGTGGTCAGCTTGTTTCGGTTCAGCAGTCCGGCGATGAGATCGTCGTTGGCGATCAGCACGAGGTGCCGGACGGCGGCAACGATGTCGGACGAGGTGCTGCTGCGCTGGCCGCGTCGACGTCGCGGCAGGCGCAACTCGGTGTGAACGCCGCCCATCCAGTGGATCAGGAGAACGATCGCCCCTGCCTCGATGTCGACATCGGCGATCACCTCGCGGATCACGGTGCGGACGATGCGCTTCTTGAGCCGGGCATCGGTCGTCGGCGCTTTCCACACGGCCGCGAGATCATGGGCGAGCGTCGCGAAGGAGGGAAGCCTCGGCTCCGTCCGAGCTGGGGCGGCGCCGTCGTGAGCGGCGATCTTGGCCTCGGCCTCGCCAAAGCGCGCGAGCGCCCTGTTCCACCGCGCCTCAAGCTCCGCTGCGACGAGGCGGTTCTCGGGATCGGCCGCGTCGTATTGCCGGAAAGCCCGATCCGCCTCGTAGCGCGCCGCTTCCAAATCGCGCAGCATCGCCTGGCGGGCCTGATCATGCCGGCCGGCCTCTTCCGCCTCGGCCTCGGCCGCCGCGGCGATCGCGCCTGGTTCGACGACCTCGAGCAGAGCGGCTTCAATGGCGTCGTCGACCCGCAAGCCGCCGAAGGCGATGCATCGCGGCTCGCCATCATCGAGCAGGCCCCGGTGGCAGGCATAGCGTGGAATGTTGTGCTTCACGCCGCTGTAGCGGACGGTCAGCTTGCGCCCACAGCGCCGGCAGCGGACGAGACCAGCCAGCAACGCGTCGCCGTGCTTGGGCGCGCCATGATGACGGCTCGTGGGCACGTTCTCGCTCACCATCCTGCGGATCGCCTCCGCACGCTCCCAATCGATGTACCCGTCGTGCGCGCCGGGCTGGAGCGTCAGCCATTCGCCGCGCGGCTTGCGGCGGCTCTTCGCCCGAACGCCAGAACCGTCGTACTGCGCCGTGACCCCGGTTCTACCATACGCGTAGGCGCCGCCGTAGGCTGGGTTCGTGATCATTCGGTGGATGGTCGCGTAACACGGTCTGCGCCAGACGAGGTCGCCGTTGCTCTGCCGGGCGGGAAGATCGAGCGCATGCGAGTGGAACCAGAGGAGCGCCTGACGGGCGCTGCCGAGTTCGGCCACCTTGTCGAAGACCAGCCGGATCGCCTCCTGGACCCGGCGGTCCGGATCCTTCTCCAGCCGATTGCCGGCCTTGACGAAGCCGACCGGTGCGGCGACGACCAGCTCGCCCCTGCGCGCCTTCTCGTAACGCGCCGACAGCGAGCGCTGCCGCAGGAGATCGAGCTCGTACTCATTGAGACTGCCCTTGAGGCCGAGGAGCAGCCGGTCATTGCCCTGGCGCGGCGCATAGACCGTCTCCCCGTCGACGAGCACCGTGTCGACCACGCGGCACATCTCGATCAACTGCTGCCAATCACGGCTGTTGCGGGCGAAGCGCGACACCTCCCGAGCCGCAACCGCGCCGACCTTGCCGAGACAGACCTCGGCCACCATCCGTTCGAAGCCAGCCCGCGTGACGCTGCCCGCGGCCGAGCGGCCGAGATCGTCGTCGATGATCGCGATCTCGGACCAGCCGAGACCGGTGAGACGATCGCGCATAGCGTATTGCAGCGCACGGCTCTCGCGATTGTGTAGCACCTGATGGCTCGAGGATTGCCGCACGTAGAGGATCGCCTTGCGGTCCAGATGGTGAGGCCGGATCTTGTCAGAGGTCATCGGCCGTCTCCCGGTCGGGGCGGCGGTCGACGCGGCCGTGTTCGAGGATGAGCCGCACCATGAGGCCCGTCACCGCGCGGCGCGTCTCGTCGGGAAGCAGGCTCCACGCCGGCCCCAGCCGAGCACAGCTCGCCGTGCCGAATGGCCCGAACAGAGTGAACTGATGGTCTTGTCCCTGAGGGATCACAAGACGGCGGTGCCGGCCTCGCATGGGCGCCTCCCCGATTCTGGTCGCAAGGCTCCCCTGCTGCGCCCCGAACCGGATCATTCGATGATGGCGGACGGCCCGCCGCCGCGAGCAACGCCCCAAGCGCCGACAGCACCGCCATGTCCACGCGCGGGCGGACCGCGATCTTCACGGCAAGGCAGGCAGCCCGGTCGAACATCCAGGCCGGCAGTTCCAGCCAGCGCTCTCCCGAACCGCGTTCGCTACAGCGCAGAACCGCGCCGGAGCTCTTCTCGATCACCGCGTGGACATCAACCACGCATCCGGCCCAAGGATGCCAGCGATAGAGGACCTCCCGTCCTTCCGCATTCCCGATCCTGTGGGCGTTCCGTCGCCGCGTTGTACAACCACCATCGGCCACACGGAGCCCTTGCCGGCCTCACCCCAGCCGCCTACCTCGCCAAACGCCAGGCCGGCGAGATCGCCTCGTCCCATATGTGCTGACCCCAGACATGCGCTTGCATCGCGCTTCCCATCCGCCTATTTGTCGCGCGATCGACATTTGGCCGGACGACTGGGCCGCTTCGCTTCGGCGCATGCCTGA
>DASSCW010000006.1:0-3349 GCA_035697465.1 Candidatus Limnocylindria bacterium
GACTGGCGCAAGCCCGCCGTCGTGATCGACCGCATGGTGCGGGCGCTGCAGCCGTGGCCCGGAGCGTGGACAACGATGGACGGCAAGCGGCTGCACGTGCGGGCGGCGCACCCGACGGCCGGAGTCGATGGCGTTCCGGTGGGCGCGCTGCTCCCGGGTGACTGGCCGGAAGTAGCCTGCGGGGAGGGCGCCCTCGCGCTGGATATGGTGCAGCCGGAGGGAAGGCCTGCCATGGCCGCCGACGCGTGGCGCCGAGGAGTGGCACGCGATCACATCCTGCTGGGAGCCGGCCCGGCGCCGGTGGTGGGCGGCTAGTCGCACGGCGATTGCTGCGGCATCTTCACCATCGCGGAATCGGCGCTTCACGAGGGCTGCCTTATACTCACCACGCTTCCAAGGAGGTAGCAGACAAGAAATGGGTGGTTTCCTGCCCTACATCCTTCTCGTGATGCTTCCGAGCATCGCCATCACCGGCTGGGCCGCGTGGCGCGTTCGCTCGACCTACGGCAAGTGGTCGAAGGTCGACTCGGGCATCCGTCTATCCGCATTCGACTTTGCGCGGCAGCTGCTCGACCGGCAGGGCCTGCAAGACGTGCGCATCGAGCCAGTTCCCGGTCAGCTGACCGACCACTACGACCCGCGCGGCAAGGTACTGCGCGTAAGCAGCACCGTGGCCGGTCACCCGGAGGTGGGTAACTACGACCCGCAGGCCATGGCGCTTGGCGTCCCGGCTTCCGAGGGCAACCTGTCGGTGGCAGCGGCCGCCGTCATCGCGCACGAGGTGGGGCATGCGCTGCAGGACCGCGAGCGCGATCCCTGGATGGCCGCACGTCAGGCGATCGTGCCGGTGGTCCAGATCGGCTCCGGCATCGGTCCGTGGTTGATCATCGGCGGACTGATCTTCAACATGCTCGGACTTGCGTGGATCGGTCTGTTTGCCTTCGCCGGGGCAGTCCTCTTCACCTTCGTGACGCTGCCGGTCGAGATCGGGGCTTCGGGCAAGGCGCTGGCCTTCGTCTCGAACCTCGGCATGGCCGGTGAACGGCAGACCGGCGCAAGGGACGTCCTGAAGGCAGCCGCCTGGACGTACGTGGCCGCCGCGCTGGCCGCGCTGCTCACGTTCCTCTACTACCTGATGCTGATTGCCGGCCGTCGTGACTGAGCTGCCGCTCGCCGGCCCTTTGCCGGCGATCAGTGAGGTCTCCTCATCGTCGCTCGCCGCGTGGCTGACCGCCCGCGGCGAGCCTGCGTATCGGGGCGAACAGGTCTTCGCAGGTATCCACCGGCCAGAGGTGACGCGCTTCGCCGACGTTTCCGACCTGCCGGCTGACCTGCGGCAGGCCCTGGACGAGTCGTTTCGGTTCTCGACCATTGCCGCCAGCCATGTGCTCGAGGCCGATTCGGGGCTGACGGCGAAGGCGGTGCACCAGCTCGTCGACGGGCAGCGGGTGGAGTCGGTTCTGATGCGCTATCCGGGTCGGCGCGGCGCGGCCACGCGCACCACGATCTGCATCTCCAGCCAGGCAGGCTGTGCGGTCGGCTGTCCCTTCTGCGCCACCGGGCAGGCCGGCTTCGCGAGACAGCTCACGGCGGGGGAGATCGTCGACCAGGTGCTGCATTGGCACCGCGCGCCGTGGCAGGCGCTGGGTGCGGACTGGCGCCCGGGTGCGAAGACCGGCCACTACAACATCGTGTTCATGGGCATGGGGGAGCCGCTGAACAACACCGACCGCGTGTTCGAGGCCGTCCGGCTGCTGAACGACCCGGATCGGCTCGGCGTAGGCGCACGCCACATCACGGTCAGCACCTCCGGGGTTGTGCCGGGCGTCGACCGCATGATCCACGAGCTGCCGCAGGTCAACCTGGCGATCAGCCTGCACGCCGCCGATGACACGCTGCGAGACGAGCTGGTGCCGCTCAATCGCAAGTGGCCGATCGACGAGCTGATCGACGCTGGACGCCGCTTCGCCGACGCGACGGGGCGGCGGGTCAGCCTCGAGTACGTGATGATCGACGGCATGAACGACAGCCTCGTCCTGGCCGAGCGGCTGGCCGCGCTCGCGGCCGGCTGGCGCAGCCACGTCAACCTCATCCCGCTCAATCCGACGCCCGGGTCCCGCTGGAGCGGGACGCCGCCTGCACGCGTGAACGCGTTTGCGGGCGTCCTCCGCGCTGGCGGAGTGCCGGTCACCATCCGGGACACGCGCGGGCGCGAGATCGAGGCCGCCTGTGGACAGCTTCACGCGCAATTGGCCGGTAAGGACCTGCCCCGAAAGGCGCGAGCGCCCCGGGCGCAGAAGCAGAGCCCTGAGCTCGCCGTCAGATGACAGACGGGAAGGCGCGCCCACCTCAGATCAGCGCCAGCGTGCTGAACGCCGACTTCGGCAGGCTTGGAGATGAGGTCCGCAGGGCAGAAGCCGGCGGTGTCGACTCCATTCACCTGGACGTGATGGACGGCCACTTCGTCGAGAACATCACCCTCGGCCCGGTCGTGGTCGAGGCGCTCCGCCCGCATTCGGGCCTTCCGTTTCACAGCCACCTGATGATCAGCCAGCCACTTCGCTACGTGCGCGCCTTCGCGGAGGCGGGGAGCGACATCGTCGTCTTCCACCTGGAGGCCGAGGATGACCCGGATGAGGTGATCGCGGCCATCCGTGGCACCGGCCGGGGGGCCGGGCTGGCGATCAACCCGGAGACGCCCGCTGAGCTCGCTCATCCGTACCTCTCGAGGATCGACCTGCTGCTGGTCATGACGGTGAACCCGGGATGGGGTGGCCAGGCGTTCATGGCCGAGGTGCTGCCGAAGCTGGTGGCTCTGCGCGGCGAAGCCACGGCTCGTGACCTCGACCTGCCCATCGGGGTGGATGGTGGCGTCAATTTGGCAACGATCGGGGCGGCGCACGCCGCCGGCGGCGACGTGCTGGTTGCCGGAAAGGCCCTGTACGGAACCGATGGCGACCTGCGGCCCGTCGTCGACGCGTTGCGGGGCGCGGCGCTGAGCGCCGGAGCCCCAACGCCGACCAGCGGCTGAGCCGATCCGGCATCATGGCCCTGCACTCTTCGTCCCCGCATTAGGAGCCGATCCCTGTCCCCAGCCGTCCCACGCATCACGACAACCTTCCTGGCGTTTGCCATTCTGTTGGCCGCCTGTGGCGAGTCCGGGCCGCTGCCCTTCATTCCGACGGCCGAGCCGACGCCGGTCCAGCCCAGGGAGCTGCGGGTGGTGGCGCTGGAGACGAACGGCGGAGCGCCGATCGCCGGTGCCACGTTGAGCGTCGACGGGGTGAGCGTGATCACGGACGCGGACGGCAGCGCGACGTTGACGGCGATGCGCGGCGCCACCGTGGCC
>DASSCW010000007.1:0-3921 GCA_035697465.1 Candidatus Limnocylindria bacterium
TCGAGTGTAGCGGGCTGTCCTGACCGATGAATACCGAGCGACGGCTCCGACTTGCGGTTTGCGAATGGGGGAAGTGTTACGCGCCTCGGCGACGTCTGCCGGGGCAAGGTGCGTCGCCGGGTGAGCGTGAACGTCGCCTAATGACTCGTCATCGCCGGGCCGCGACAGACCCAACGCTACGGGGGTTCGCAATCCGCAAGTCGAGACGGGTAGTCGGCGCAGTGCGGCGCTCAGCGGCCGCCGAACAGGTCGGCCAGCAGCGCGGCCGGCGTCTCCTCCAGTTGGTCGTAGCCGCACTCGGACGGCGGCTTGTCCGGGCGCCAGCGCTTGAATGTCGTCCCGTGCCGGAAGCGGTCGCCCTGCAGATGATCGAACGCCACCTCACAGACGAGCTCGGCGCGCAGTGGCTCCCACGAGAGGTCCTTGCCGCGGTTCCAGCGCGAGGTAGCGCCAGGCAGCCGGCGGCCCGATGCGGCCGCGGACTCCTCCCACTCGCGCCACTCCTTCCACGGATGGTCCTTCAGCGCGTCCTTGCGGTATGGCTCCAGGAACGAGACCAGCTCCGCACGCTTGGCGGTGGTGAACGACGACGTGACGCCCACGTGCTGCAGGTGGCCCTCGTCGTTCCACAGACCCAGTAGGAGGGATCCGACCAGGGTGCCGGGACCGTTCTTGTGCCACCGGAAGCCGGCCACCACGCAGTCGGCCGTGCGCAGGTGCTTGATCTTGGCCATCTCGCGCTTGCCGGGCAGGTAGCGCAGGTCGTGCCGCTTCGCGATCACGCCGTCCAGGCCGGCGCCCTCGAAGACGTCGAACCAGTGGCGTGCCACCTTCGGGTCCGATGTCGCCGGCGTGAGCAGGACCGATTCCGGCGGGTCCGCGAGCAGGGCCTCCAGGGCGGCCCGGCGGTCATCAAGGGGCGCGTCGCGCAGGTCCTTGGAGCCATCGGCCAGGCAGTCGAAGGCGACGAACGACGACGGCGTCTCGGCGGCCAGCATCGCGACCCGCGAGGCAGCCGGGTGGATGCGGAGGAGCAGCGACTCGAACTGGAGGCCGCCGTCCCGGGCGATCACGATCTCGCCATCCAAGACGAACCGAGCGTCGGGAGCGCCGACCGCGCGGATTGGCTGGATGAGCTCCGGGAAGTATCGGTCCAGCGGTTTCAGGTCCCGGGATTGCAGGTAGACCTCCGGGCCGTCGCGAAAGACGAGGGCCCGAAATCCATCCCACTTCGGCTCGTAGCGCCACCCGTCGCCGACGGGAAGCTCGGGAGTGGGCTTGGCCAGCATCGGCTCAATGGGAGGAGGAATTGGGAAGGCCATCGCGTCCGATGATACGCGGCGCCATCGGCCATACTCCCGCCGCCATGGGGATCGAGATCCAGTTCCTGGGTGCCGTGGGCACCGTCACCGGCTCGCAGTTCCTGGTGCGCGCGGGCGACCGCAGCGTCCTGGTCGATTGCGGCATGTTCCAGGGCTCGCCGGAGGAGGTGAGCCGCAACCGCATCCCGTTCGCCTTCGAGGCCGGGACGCTGGACGCGCTGCTGCTGACGCACGCGCACCTCGACCACTGCGGCCGCGTCCCCGCGCTGGTGAGGGCCGGCTACCACGGGCCGATCTTCGCGACCGGCGCCACCGTGGACCTCGCGGAGATCGTCCTTCGGGACTCCGCCAAGCTTCAGGCGGAGGCCGAGGCACGCTGGCTCCGCAAGCATCCGGAGGAGGCAGCGGCTGCCGAATTGGCGAACGAGGCAAGCGCCGTTGAGGACGACGCCTCCATGCCGGAGCGACTCCGGAAGGCGGATCCGGAAGGCATGACCATGACCCGCGCCGCGCTGTACGACGAGCGCGACGTCGAGCAGACGGTCAGGCAGTTCCGTGCCGTGAGGTACGGCGAGATGACCGATGTCGCGCCCGGCTTCCACGCCACCTTCCATGACGCGGGGCACATTCTCGGCTCGGCGATCATCGAGCTGCGGGTGACTGAGGGAGACAAGACCGTCACGATCGTCTTCTCAGGCGACCTCGGCCGCGGCGACACCCCGATCGTCGCCGACCCGACGCCGATCAGCCACGCCGACTACGTCCTGGTCGAGTCGACCTACGGCAACCGGGAGCACGCCGAGCACGAGATCGCGATCAAGGAGCTGGCGGACACGATCAACGAGGTCGCCAACGACCGCGGCGTGATGCTGGTGCCGTCCTTCGCGATCGGACGCACCCAGGAGCTGGTCTGGGTCCTGGACGAGCTGCTGCGCGACAAGCGCATCCCGCACCTGCCGCTCTACCTGGACTCACCGATGGCGGCACGCGCCAGCGACGTCTACCTGCGCCATCCGGAGATCTATGACGCGGAGACGGCCAAGCTCCTCCAGTCCGGGGACTCGCCGCTCGTCTATCCGGGGGAGCAGTACACCAACGAGGTCGACCAGTCGAAGGCGATCAGGACCCAGCCCCGCCCGTTCATGGTGGTCGCCAGCTCGGGCATGCTGACCGGCGGGCGGGTCATGCATCACCTCAAGGACTTCCTGCCCGATCCTGCCTGCACGCTGCTCTTCATCGGCTACCAGGCCGAGGGGACCCTGGGTCGCCACCTGCAGACCGGCGGCAAGACCGCGCGCATCGACCACGAGGTCTACGAGGTCCAATGCCGCGTGCGATCGATTTCCGGCTTCTCAGCTCACGCCGACGTCCACGAGCTGACCGCCTGGCTGGCGAACTTCGCCAAGGCTGGTGGGACCGATGCGACCAACGGAGGGCTGAAGCGCGTCTTCCTGGTCCACGGCGATCCCGACGCGACGGCGCCCTTTGCCGAGCGCATCCGGAGCGAGCTCGGCTTCGACGTCCACTTGCCGACCCACCGGGAGTCGATCCCGCTGGGTTAGCCCGCGGCCCGCGGCAGGCCCACCGATATTCATGGCAGATATGGTGTCGGGAAGTTGGAGCGATTTTCCTCAGATCGGAAGGCACCGTATGCGCTGGCGGGCATAACGCGACGTCCAATCGGGCCTTGCGTCTCGTTACCAGACCCCTGGTTAAAGAGGGCACGCAGCCGATTGTGGACGGAACGTGGACAAGTCGGAGACCCGCTGCCAAAACTCGTGGACAAGTGGGTTGGCGCAGCCCGCGTCGGTCCCTAATGTAGTTCTTGTCCCGGAGGAGCCGGGCAGCGGTTCCCGCGATTGCATCAAAGGGATCGAGGCAAGGTTCCTACGGGACGTTTCTTTGTGCCCCGATTCCTCCGGCCACCGCCGGACGGAGCAGCCAGGACCGATAGGTCGGCCGGAACCCCAGCTCCCGCAGCTGTCCGGCGATCGCGGATTCGGCCGGCGGCACCCGGTCCACTCGCTCGAGGCGCAGCTCGCGCATCGGACCCGAAGGTGACAGCAGACGCGGGATCGCGGACAAGGCCGCAGCCGCCACCTCGTTATCCGCGAACGCCGGAAGAGTCAGCAGCCCGCGACCGCCGCGCTCGACGTACAGCGCCGCCTCCCCGTTGACCATCACCACGTAGGCTCCCGCCACGCGCTGCAGCGGCAGACGGTCCGTCTCTTCGTCTCGAGGCCACGGTAGGGTGGCGCCGTAGGGCTGGGCAGGGTCGGCCGCGGCCAGGATGCTGACCGACAGGCCGGCTTCGTCCTCCGCGGTGCGCTCGGCTCGCAGCCTGTCGACCGCGCCGGGCATGGCGAACTGGGCGGCGCCGAGCCCCTCGACGAAGTAGCCGCGCCGCACCCGACCCGCCTCCTCCATCGCCTTCAGCACCACGTAGATCCCTGAGAAACCGCCGGCCAGGCCCTCCGCCAGCACCGCCTCGCGGGTGACCACGCCGTGCCGCTCCAGCAATGCCAGTGCGGTGGCGTGTCCACGCTCGGTGGGTGAGCGGCCCTCGCCGATCAGGTCGGCGGTCAGCGACCAGCGGCCG
>DASSCW010000008.1:0-8829 GCA_035697465.1 Candidatus Limnocylindria bacterium
ACGGGGCGAGGCGGGCCTCGGTTACGGGGTGGAGCGCCGACTCAAGCGGAAGCGCCCACCTCCACGTGGCCGTACAGCGGCGTGTCCTTGGCCGCGTCGTTGAGCATCGGGTCGAGCATCTTCTGAATCGCGAGGGTATGCGAACAGCCACCGGCGGATTCGAAGAGGTGGCAGTCGCAATGCCATGTATCGGCGTCGAGAGAGATCGTGTGGGTGCTGTTGTCGCCCGCGAAGCTGGCGGTGAGGCCGCTGAACTTCACGCGATCGGGCTCGTGCGCATAGCGCATCGCCTTCTCGACCTTGCCGATCATGCTCGAATGCACGTCGCGTCTCCTCCCGGCGCCGGCACCCGGCGCCGTGCTACGGCGCCCGTCAGTCCGTCGACCTGGCGAGCCGCTCCTTCAACATTGCCAGCAGTGTAACCGGGGTCGGGTCGGTCTGGTAGAGGATCGCGAGATAGACGCTCACCAGGTCGCCCATCGCCACGGCATCGAGCGTCCTGGCCAGGGGCGACGGACCCTCTGCCCAGTACACGCTGCGGTTCGTGGCCCGCTCGCCGAGCAGCTCCTCCACCACGCGATAGCGGGCGGCGATGTGCTCCGGCTCCTCCCGCTCGCGTACCTCCACCACGTAGAGCGCGTCGGAGAGCTCGCGCGGGTTGAGCGTGCCCTCGATCGCGTTGTGGTTGGCCTCCGGCATCGGCTCGAACATGGCCCACGCCTTCGCGTTCTCGTTCAGCTGCGTCTTCCAGCGGTGGGCTACCGCGGTCATGGCGCCGGCGCCATAGACGATCGGGATGCGCCCGAAGGTGGCCCAGGCGAGCTGCTTGGCCAGGTTGGCAGCGGTCTCCACCGCCGGCGCGTTTCGCTCGAGCAGCGCCTCGAGGCCATCCACGGCCGGACCCAGCGGGTCTGGGTCGGCCAGCAGCTCGGCACGCGACAGGAGCTCATGGACCAGGCCCAGGCTGAAGCCGATGGCCGCCCGCGGCTGACCGGGCGCCTCGTAGCGGAAGTAGGGCGTGCCGTCGGTCGTTGCCTGGCGACCCAGCGCGCCACCGGTGGTGGCGACCACCAGCGGGAGGCCGCGCCGCCTGGCTTCGGCCGCACCCGAGAGCGTCTCGACCGTATCGCCGGAGTGGCTGGCGGCGATGACCAGGGTCCGCGCGCCCACCCAATCCGGCAGCCCGTAATCGCGATGGATGATGAGTGGCACGCGCAGCCGGTCGCCGGCCGCAGCGGCAACCAGCTCCGCCCCGATAGCCGAGCCGCCCATGCCGAGCACCAGCACCAGATCGACGTCGCGGTGGCGGGCATCGAGGTCCACGGCCCCGGCCACGCGTCGCGCCAGCGACAGCTGACGTGGCAGGTCGCGCACCCGTCCGAGCATGTCGGAGGCGTCGATGCGGCGGATGACCTCGGGGTCGTCCAGGGTGATCGCCTCTTCGAATGTCGGCGGCGCGTCGCCGTCCGCAGCTGCATCCTCAGGACGCCGTCCAGGCTCTTCGTCCGGGTTCTTGTAGCCGAAGAAGTCACGAGCATCCATCAGGGGTATCGCCTCACGCGGCGACTCCGGCAGCGGCGATCGCGCGTCCGGTTTCCAGCAGCGCGTCGACATCCTCCGGCGACCTTGCCTCGACGTAGATGCGCAGCAGCGCCTCCGTGCCGGAGAAGCGGATCAGCAGCCACGAGCCGTCGTCGCGGTAGAACTTGAACCCATCGGCGGTGACCAGCGGCTCGCGGCGGTCAACCGGGCGGCCGGCGAGCGCCTCGGGCGCCTCGTGCTCGAGGCGGGACAGCGTCTCGGTCTTGAGCGCGTCGTATCCATCGCGCGGAAAGCGGATGTCGATCCGGTTGTAGTAGCTGGGTCCCGCGAGCGCCTGCAGCTCGGCCAGCACCTCGGACGCCTTCCTGCCCTTCGTCAGCCACAGGTCGAGGAGGAAGAGGCCGGATGCCAGGCCGTCGCGCTCCGGGATATGCATCCCGAAGCCGAAGCCACCGGACTCTTCACCGCCGATGACCGCGTTGGTCTCCGTCATCTTGGGTCCCACGAACTTGAAGCCGACCCCGGTCTCGTAGGCCTGCGTGCCAAAGATTTCGGCCAGCCGCGGGGCCATCGAGGTGGTGGTGACGGTGTAGACCGCCGGACCGATCATCCCCCGCACCTCGAGCAGGTACCAGTACAGCAGCCCGTAGACCTGGAGCTGATTGACAAAGGTCCCCTCCTCGGTCGCCATGCCGACCCGGTCAGCGTCGCCATCGAAAGCAATCCCGATGTCGGCGCCCCAACGCGGGATCTCCTCCAACCACTCGTCGATGTTGGGGCGAATCGGCTCCGGATTGACGCCGCCAAAGAACGGATTGCGCTCGGTATGCAGCTCGCGCACGGTGAGGCGCCCGTCCCCCAGCAGCCGCGTGAACCAGCCCGAACCCGAGCCGTAGAGCGGCTCGACCAGCACCCGCCTGTCCGCAGCCTTGAGCCGATCGATGTCGACGATCCGCTCCAGCTGGTCCCGAAAGGGGGGGTACGGGTCGAAGATGTCGACCATGCCGGCGGCGACGGCGTCGTCATAGGCGCGTCGTGGCGGGAGCTCGTCTTCGCGGTGCGCGTCCATGGTGGCCTCGATCGCGGCCAGCATCTCCGGCGCGGCGGCGCCGCCGGTATCGGCCTTGACCTTGAAGCCGTTGTCCGTCCACGGATTGTGGCTGGCGGTGATGACGATGCCCGCTCCGGCGCCCATCTCGCGTGTGAAGAAGGAACCGACCTGGGTGGGGACGGCCTCGGGCGGCGTGAAGGAGCGGATGTCGTGCGCGGCGAGGACCTCGACGCAGGCGCGGGCGAAGTGCTCGGAGGCAAAGCGCCGGTCGTGACAGACCACCACGCCCCGATCGGCAGCGCCGGTCTGCTGGAGATACTCCGCCACACCGCGCGCGCAGCGACGGACGTTGTGGAACGTGTAGTCCTCGGCGATGGCGGCGCGCCAGCCGTCGGTCCCGAACTTGATCTTGGTCATGGGCGATACAGGATGGCGATGCGGCAATGGTAGCGCGCCCGATGGATGCTCATTCCAGGCCGGACTGGCGGGTTAGAGCGTCCACTCGATCGGCACGCGCGCGTCCGGCTGGTAAGCACAGAAGGCACCGGTGCGAATGGTCGTATCGAGGTGCTGGCCGAGGACGGAGTGCTGTTCGCCGATGCGGGCGATTGCCGATCGCACGGCCCTCGTCACGCTGATCCGTGCGCGTTCTGCGGCCGAACCGGACTTGCGATCCCTGCCACCGAGGCCGACCGCTCGTCCGATCTCGGCAGCCAGGAAGCTGCGCTCCTCCCGCGCCTTCGCGGCGCGCTCAGGGTCGTTCCAGGCCTCTGCCTCCGTGATCTCCTCCTCGAGCTCGGCCAGCCGCGCGCGGTAGGCCGCCTTCGCCTCCGCGTCGAGAATCGACGCGCTATCCGCGAACGGATCGGTCGTCGCGTCAGCGTCCCGGCCGCGCGCGGCACCGTCGGTCGCGGTCGACTCGGCGCGCGCCAGCTCCAGGGCATGCAGCTCTCGGCCCGGCGTGGCAAGCAGCCGCGCGAGATGCTGCATGCCACGGGCATCGCGGATCCTCACCGTCTCACCCGCGAAGCTGACGGTCCAGTACTCGCCCTCTTTGACGAAGCGGCTGAGCCCACGATCCGCGTCGGCGGGAGTGGGAGATGTCTCTCCGTCGCCGCCGGCGGCGACGATCTCGCGCTCCAAGGCCACGGCGCCAACCGCGCGAGCAGTCGCGAGCGCGGCGGCGTCGAGCGTGGCAGCCTCGGCCAGGCCGCGGTCATCGCCGGCGCGGCGCAGAACGTGCGCCAGGTCGTGTTGCGCGTGTGCCGTCCACGGCCGAGATCCCAGCTCCTCGTTGAGACGAGCGGCGTCGCGGAGGTGACGTTCGGCGTCTGCCAGCCGGCCCTGTGCGGCGGCCAGCAGGCCGAGGTAGCGATCGACCACGCCCACGCTGCCCTCGCCGTGGGCAACCGCGTGCCGGCCGGCGAACGGCAGCATCTGCCGGTACAGCACGTCGCTTGCGCCGGCATCGCCCAGCCGGGCGCACGCTTCCGATACCAGCGCGATCCCCAGCAGCCACTCGTTGTCGCGATAGAGGGCGGCAAATTCGTCGACGGCCAGGTCGTTGAAGACCGCCTCCGCCTCCTCCGTGTGGCCGGTATCCAGGAGCGCGTTGACGAGGGCGGCGCGGTGGACCGGATACCACGGGAATCCCTCGACGGCGGCCCTGATGGTCGGCAACGCGTCCGCGCTGCGACCCTGCTCGCGACGGAGCAGGAAGGTGTGGATGCTGGCGGCGGACCGCTCGTCGCGGATGAGGCTGAACTGCTCGAACGACAGCTCTTCCGCAATGAGCTCCTCGGCGAGCGCGTAGTTGCCATCCAGTAGGGCCATCAGCGTACGTGGAGCAACGCCCAGCCACAGCTGCGAGGGCTGCCGAAGCTCGTTTGCCGCGCGTCGAAGGTGCTCCTCCGTGCGCCGAGCTTCGGCCATGCGGCCGTCATCGGAATGGACCATGTGCATCATGATCACGGCGTCGATCGTCCGCTCGGCGTCGCCAACGGCCTCGGCCAATCCCATCATCTCTGTCGCGATCGCCATGCGCTCGTCCCCGTTCTCCGGCCAGTACGTCGCCCAGAAGCGGCCCGCGAGGACGTAGGTCAACGTGGCGGGATCGTCCAGCCCGCGCGCAAGGTCGACCGCCTGCTGGCTCAGCACCGCACATTGGCCGAATTGCGCCGGCGAGCTGCGCCAAGCGCAGGCGAGACGAGACAAGAGGCGGGCCCGAAGCCTGTCATTCCCGCCACCGAGCACGACCAGGGCGTCCTGCAGCATCGGAATCAGGAACGGGTCGTTGCCAACGCGAGCCCAGTGCAATCGACCGCCGTACCCCAGCGCGGCACGCGCCAGTTGTTCCGAGTCACCCGTACGACGCGCGATCTCTGCCGCCATCCGATGCGTGCTACGGGCACCGACCAGGTCACCCGAACGGGCCTGGGCCTCGCCGATGGCGAGCAGGATCTCGGTCCGCAACCGCTCATCCGGCTGAGGGCCAAGATCCATAAGGGCGATTGCCATTCGCAGCAGGCGAACCGCCTCCTCGTAGGCGAGGGATCGTGCGGCATGCGTCCCGGCGCGTCGGGCGTAATCGATCGCCTTCTCACGCTCAGACCCACCGTCCGAAGACGGCTCCTCGATTGCCTGGGCCGCCTGGAAGTAGTGGAAGGCAAGTTCGGCCAGATCGGCGTCCGCAGGTGCCGGCGAGGCCGTCTCCAACGCGTTGGCAATCTGCCTGTGCAGACCGATGCGGCGACTGGGAGCGAGTCCGCCGTAGAGCGCCTCGCGCACCAGGTCGTGCGAGAAGCGGTAACGCAGCGCCGCCCCTGCCACCGGTACGACCAGGCCGGCTTCCACCGCGGGATCGAGCACCGCCAGAGCCGATGCCGGCGCCATGTCGCCAACCCGTCGCAGGATCTCGACGCTGAACTCCGGGCCCATGGCCGAGCCGATGGCAAGCGCGTCGGCCGTCGCCTCCGGAACGTGACCGATGCGCCTGTTGATGACAGCCCGCACGCCGGCCGGCACCACGCCCTTCAACGTCGTCAGGCCGCCTGCCTCCTGGATCCTTCCTTCGGCGGCCAGGAGGCGCACCGCCTCTCCGACGAACAGCGGATTGCCCTTCGTCTCGCGCCAGACGGATGCGACGAGCTCGCTCGACGGCGCGATCCCGGCGGCGCGGCCGATGAACTCGCCCACCGCGCCAGCCTGGAGGCCTCGCAGGTTCAGATCGCGCGTGGTCGGCTCGCGGGCCAGCTCACCAATCTCCGCCGTGAGCGGGTGGTCCGGCGAGAGAGCGACATCCCGATAGGTGGCCACGACCAGCACCCGCATCTCGCCGAGCTGGCCGGCAAGGAACCGCAGGAAGCGAACGGATGGCATGTCCGCGGCATGGAGGTCGTCGATCACCACCAGGACCGGCCGGTCGATCGCCATGTTGCGCAGGAACGTGCTGGTCGAGTCGAAGAGCTGGAAGCGCGCCGAATCGGATTCCGAAGGCGACGGTACGGGCACCTCCGGAAACAGCTGCCGGACCTCCGGGATCATTTGCGCCACGTCGACCGCGCCAGCCCCCAACTGCCGGCGCACGTCCGCCGGGTCGCCGGTGCGCACGTGGGAGCGCAGCGCCTGGAGCCACGGCCAGTACGGCGGCGCCCCGGCGTCCTCCCAACCGCGGCCCCAGAGCGCCAGGTAGCCGAGCTCTCGTGCGCGGTTGGCGAGTTCGTCTGCGAGGCGGCTCTTGCCTACTCCCGGCTCCCCGCCAATCAGCACCAGCCTGCCCCACCCGGCGGCCGCATCCGACATCGCGCCCAGGAGCTCGTTCAGCTCACGATCGCGCCCGATGAGGCCGGAGCTGCGCTGTGGATCGACCACGTCCGATTTCACGCTCACTCCAATGTATCGCCACCATGAAGAGGGTGTTCCTTCGGACCGTACGCGCGTTCACCGCTTCCTCACGCCTGTGGGGTGAAGGCGCCGGACCGACCGGGCCAAGACGACAGGAGTGAAGTCCGAAATGTTCCCCTTCGAGCACATCATTGCACCGCCCGAGGCCCGGCCCGTACACGGCTCACCGGCATCCGCCCGAACCATGGCGGCCACCATGACGTTCCTGCTGGCGCTGGCCGCAGCCTGTGCTGCCGCAGGGTTCGTATACCTGCAGCCAGGGCCGGCATCGACGGCCACGACCAGCACTCGTGCTGAGATCACCGATGGCTATCTGCAAGGTGCCGTCGCCGCGAACCAGGCGAGGAGCGTCGTACAGGCACAGCAGCTGACCGACGGCTGGCAAGCCGGGATCATCGGCGTCGCGGGAGCCAACCCGAGTGGCCTGACCGATGGCTGGGAGGCGAAGCTGTTCGGCGCCGCCGCGGTCAGCGAAGAGCCGATCGGCGGTTGGGAGAGTCACCTCTTCCGCTGAGCCCCCGCCCTTGGCGCCTTCGACGCCGGTCGCGCAAGCGGCCGGCGTCAGCTCATGCGCCGATCAGCCTCTGCCTGCGCCTGATCGAGCTCCGCCTGCAGCTCGGCCACACGGGGCTTGAGCCGATCGCGCGGCCCGATTTCCACGGTGGCGCCTTCGTAAATCCGCATGCGCCCGAAAGGAAGCGGCACGATCATGCGGTCCCAACGGCCAGTCAGGCGCAGCGGTGGCCGAGCGGAGATTGCCCACGGCTGGATCGGCAGGCCAGCCTCCCGCGCCACGATGGCGACCCCGGGCTTCGCGACCCGATAGGGGCCGAAGGGGCCATCGCAGCTGATGACCAGGCTGGCACCGGAACGGGTGCGGCGTGCCATCTCGCGCGTCAGCGCCGCCGCCTCGGCTCGCGTGGCGGTCCCTTCATCGGGCAGGGTGACGACGCTGGCGCCGAACCGGCGCAGCATGGTGTTCATCACGATGCCGCGGAATCCGCGCGTGCTGAACACGACGGGCTGCTTGTCGTCCCGCAGCTTCCACGCGGCGATCGCCGCCGCGATGTTCGTCTCGTGCCAGATGACGAAGATGACCTGGCCCTGGTTGATGGGCGGACCGCTCACGCGCACGGTGCGCGCCACCAGGGCGACATAGCCGGCCAGCACCCACCCGAAGAGGCGAGCCAACCAGGCGAACCGAACGCGATCCTCGATCGCCTTCTCCACCGGCCTCAGAGGTATCGGTCCCCCGCCTTCCGCGCGATCTCGTCAAGCACCGGCTTGATCTCCTCGGCACGTTCCCTGGCGCAGACGAGCAGCGCATCCGGCGTGTCGACGATGATCACGTCCTCCAGGCCGACCGTGACCACCAGTCGATCCCCGCCGTGGACGAGAACGCGCCGCGAACCACGGTCGAGATGCGGGCCGCTGGCCACGAGGTCGGCGCCGCGAGCACCCGACAGCGCCTCGAGCAGCGCCGACCAGGAGCCGATGTCCGACCAGCCGGCATCCAGCGGCACGACCGCCATGCGCCCCTCGGCGGCGGCCGGCTCGGCGATGCCAACGTCGATCGTGATTGCCGGGATCGGCTGGAGGATGGCGCGCACGTCGCTCATCCAGCCCGGGGTGCGGTGGAGCTCCTCGATCCGTCCCAGGGCCGCTGACAGCTGCGGCTGGAATCGCTCGAGGGCCTGGCGGAACGCGTAGTTGCGCCACACGAAGACGCCGGCATTCCACGAGTAGCCGCCCTGGGCGAGGAACGTCTCGGCGTGGTCCGCATCGGGCTTTTCGACGAACCGCTCGACGAGCGCGCTGGAGGAGGCGGCATGCAGTGCCTCCCCGTGCTTGATGTACCCGTAGCCCGTCGCCGGGTGCGTGGGAACCACGCCCAGGGTCACCAGGTAGCCGCGCTCGGCGACGCGCGCAGCCTCGCGGAGCGCATCGGCGAAGGCCGCCTCGTCGGCGACGAAGTGATCGGCCGGCAGCACGAGCGCCACCTCGTCAGACTCGCGGCGCGCCAGGACCATGGCGAGGGCCGCCGCGACCGCCGTGGAGCGCGCCAGCGGCTCGCCGAGCACGTTGTCTGGCGGCAGGTGGGGAAGCTGCTCCTGGGTGGCCCGCACGTGCGCCTGTCCGGTGATGACGAAGATGTCGTGCGGCTTCAGCAGGGTGCCGAGGCGCGCCACCGTCTGCTGGAGCAGGCTCGTGTCGCCGGTCAGCGCCAGCAGCTGCTTGGGGGTTCGGCGCCGCGAGAGCGGCCAGAGGCGCGTGCCGGAACCGCCGGCCATGACGATGGCGTACATCAGTCGCGATCGACCTCCGCCTCGAGC
>DASSCW010000009.1:0-3538 GCA_035697465.1 Candidatus Limnocylindria bacterium
TTCCACATGAATCGCTCGCCATCGCTGTTGCGGAGGATGCCGCCCTCGCCGCGCACCGCCTCCGTCACCAGCAGGCCCCGAACGCCGGGCGGCCACACCATGCCGGTCGGATGGAACTGGACGAACTCCATGTCGATCAGCTCGGCACCGGCGCGGTAGGCAAGAGCGTGCCCATCGCCGGAGTACTCCCACGAGTTGGAGGTGATCTCGAAGGCACGCCCGATACCGCCGGTCGCAAGGATCACCGCCTTGGCCGTGAAGGCGATCGGGTCGCCGTTCTGGCGCCAATAGCCGAAGGCGCCTGTCACGCGCTTGCCATCGCGGAGCAGGTGCGTGCTGATGCACTCCATGTAGACGGTCACCCCGGCCTGGACCGTCCGGTCCTGAAGCGTGCGGATCATCTCCAGGCCGGTCCGGTCGCCGACGTGCGCCAGGCGCGGATGCGTGTGGCCGCCGAACGGGCGCTGCAGGATGCGGCCATCACGCGTCCGATCGAAGACGGCTCCCCAGCGCTCCAGCTCGCGCACGCGCTCAGGCGCCTCCTGGGCGTGCAGCTGGGCCATGCGCCAGTGGTTCAGCATCTTCCCGCCGACCAACGTGTCGCGGAAGTGCGTCTGCCAGGAGTCCTCGTCGGCGACGTTGGCGAGCGCCGCCGCCACGCCGCCCTCGGCCATGACGGTATGGGCCTTGCCGAGCAGGGACTTGCAGACCAGCCCTACAGATGCGCCAGCTTCGGCAGCCTCGATGGCGGCGCGCAGGCCGGCGCCACCTGCGCCGATGACCAGGACGTCGTGGGAGTGGGTTTCAGGGCTTGGCGCCGCGGCGGTCACAGCCTGATCGCCGGGTCCACGATGAAGCCGGCCGCCAGCAGCCGGACGTAAAGGTCGGCCAGGGCGACCGACACCAGGCTGACCCACGCCCACAGCTGGTGCCGCTCGTTCATGCCGGTCAGCCGGGTCCAGGCGCGATAGCGCACCTTGGCGGCAACGCCGCACGAGAAGCAGTCGAGACGTCCGCCGGCCAGGTGGCGCAGCGAGTGGCATGACAGTGAGTATCCGGAGAGCAGCGCCGCGTTGCCGAGGAGGATGAAGCTGCCCAGGCCAATCCGAGGGCCGGGATGGATGAACGAGTAGAACGCGTCGATCCAGAGGAAGAAGAGCGGGATGAAGGCGAGGTACAGGAAGTACCGATGGACGTTCTGCAGGATGAACGGGAAGGCACGCTCCATCGCGTAGCCGCGGTGGATCTTCGGCTCACCGACGGCGCAGGCCGGCGGATCGGCGAAGTAGGAGCGGTAGTACGCCTTTCGATAGTAGTAACAGGTCGTCCGGAACCCGAGCGGGATCCAGAGGATGAGGATGGCCGGCGAGAACCACCACGGCAGCTGGCCCTGGAAGATCAGCGGCGAAAAGAACGGCGAGAGGTAGCCGTCCACCTCATAGGGGACGTGGAAGATCGGCTCCCACAGCAGGGCGGAGAACAGCGAGTAGGCGATGAACGCCCCGAAGCCGGTGGCGATGATGCCCGGCATCAGCCACCACGGATCGCGGCGGCTTGTGGCAGCCAGTCCCTGGCGGGCCGTCCCCCGCGGGTTCGCCAGGCGCGTCGCGGTCATGCTGCGTCGGGGCCTCCCCTATCGGTCGAACAGTGACGGGCCGATCTGAGGCTGCCGCGGCGGGCGGCTCGGCCTTCACCGAATTCTAGCCTCACTGGCTCCCCACGCGGGAGGCCACGGCCTCACCGAACTCGCGGGTGCCGGCGTGGCCACCGAGGTCGTACGTGACCGTCTCTCCTTCGGCGATCACCCCGCGGACCGCGGCCTCCACCCGGTCGGCGGCGTCCATCTCGCCGAGGTGTCGCAGCATGAGCGCGCCGGACAGGATGAGCGCCGTGGGATTCGCCTTGTTCTGGCCGGCGTACTTGGGGGCCGACCCGTGCACCGGCTCGAAGACAGCCGCCTGCTCGCCGATGTTGGCGCCCGGCGCGACCCCCAGCCCGCCCACCAGCCCGGCCGCCAGGTCGCTGACGATGTCGCCGTAGAGGTTGGGCAGGACGAGGACGTCGTAGAGCTCCGGCTTCTGCACGAGCTGCATGCACATGTTGTCCACGATCCGGTCCTCGAAGGCCACCCGTCCCTCGTACTCGGCCGCGATCTGCTGGCAGCTCTCCAGGAAGAGGCCGTCTGACAGCTTCATGATGTTCGCCTTGTGCACGGCGGTCACCTTGTTGCGGCCGTTCCGGACGGCGTACTCGAAGGCGTAGCGCGCGATCCGTTGCGACGCAAAGCGAGTGATGATCTTGATGCTCTCGGCAGCGTCGGGCCCGACCCGGTGCTCGATGCCGGCGTACAGGTCCTCGGTGTTCTCGCGAACGATGATGAGGTCGACGCCCTCATACCGCGTCTCGACGCCCTTCATCGTTCGTGCCGGCCGCACGTTGGCGTACAGCTCCAGCGCCTGCCGCAGCCCGACGTTCACGGATCGGAAGCCGGAGCCGACGGGCGTGGTGATCGGTCCCTTGATGGCGACCCCGTTCCGCCGGATGCTGTCGATCACCCGATCCGGCAGCGGCGTGCCCTCGCTCGCGATCGTGGCCTCGCCGGCTGTCTGGACATCCCATTCGAAGCCGATCCCGGTGGCCTCGAGCACGTGGACCGTGGCGTCCGCCAGCTCCGGGCCGATGCCATCGCCGGGGATCAGGGTGACGGAATAGCCCACCTTGCAGGTCGCTCCGTAGCGCGCCGGTCAAAGCGCCGGCCGTGCGCCGCCAGTGTAGGCAGCGGCTCTCCAGCCGGTGAGGGAGTCCGCGTAGGACAGGAACCACGCTGTCAGCACGGGCACTGTCGCGGCTACAATCCCCCGCGTCCCCCAGATCAACGGCCGCGACTCGCAACGCGCCGGCCCGGTTCAAGGTGAGAGGCTCGATTGAAGCTGCAGGAGTACCGGTCGAAGGAGATCCTCGCGGAGCACGGCGTGCCGCTGCTGGCGGGAGAGGTGGCCATCTCGCCGGAGGAGGCGCGCGCCGCCGCCGAGCGCATCGGTGGGCCGGTCGTGGTCAAGGCGCAGGTGCTGGTCGGCGGCCGCGGGAAGGCCGGCGGGGTGAAGCTCGCCAACACCCCTGACGAGGCGGAGCAGAGGGCGCGCGAGATCATCGGGCTGGACATCAAGGGCGTGACCGTGCAGACCGTGCTGGTGGCGCCCGCGGCCGACATCGCCAAGGAGTTCTACCTGGGGCTGATTTTGGACCGCAGCGCCAAGGCGGTGACGGTGATCGCCAGCGCCGAGGGCGGGGTGGAGATCGAGGAGACCGCCCGCGTCAACCCCGGGGCGATCCTGCGCCTCTCCCTCGATCCCCTGCTCGGGCTGCAGGACCACAATGTGCGGCGCGTCAGCTTCTTCCTGGGCCTCCCCGCGGACCTGCGAAAGACGTTCGCATCGGTCCTGCGAGGCCTCTACGACGCCTTCGTGCGGTCCGATGCCGACCTGGCCGAGATCAACCCGCTCGTCATCACCGAGGCGGACGAGCTGCTGGCGCTGGA
>DASSCW010000010.1:0-5006 GCA_035697465.1 Candidatus Limnocylindria bacterium
GAGCTTCAGCAAGATCCTGATCGCGAACCGGGGCGAGATCGCGATACGCATCCTGCGGGCCTGCCGCGACCTGGGCATTCCGGCGGTGGTCGCCTACAGCGAGGCCGATCACGACACGCTGGCGGTCCAGATGGCCGACGAGGCCATCTGCATCGGTCCATCCGAAGCACGAAAGAGCTACCTGAACCAGCCCGCGGTGGTGTCGGCGGCCCTCATCACCGGATGCGACGCGGTCCACCCCGGATACGGCTTCCTGTCGGAGGACGCGGGCTTCGCCGAGGTGTGCGCGGCGCACGACCTGCACTTCATCGGGCCGCGCGCTGAGGTGCTCGAGCGATTTGGCAGCAAGTACGCCGTGCGCCGCATGCTGGCGGCCAACGGGCTGCCGACCGTCCCGGGCAGCCGCGGCATCATCAGCGACCTGCGCGACGCGATGGAGCAGGCGCAGGAGGCCGGCTACCCGGTCCTGCTCAAGCCATCGGCCGGTGGTGGTGGTCGTGGGATGCGACTGGTGCGCTCGCCGCGGGAGCTGGAGACGAGCCTCCCGCTGGCCCGATCAGAGGCGCAAGCGGCGTTCGGCGACGACAGCATCTACTTCGAGAAGTGGATCGAGGAGGCGCGCCACGTCGAGGTCCAGGTGCTGGTAGACCAGCACGGCAACGGGATCCACCTGGGTGAGCGCGACTGCAGCGTGCAGCGGCGGCACCAGAAGATCATCGAGGAGGCGCCGTCGCCGGCGATGGACGACGCGGCGCGCGAGCGGCTGCGCGACCTCGGCATCCGGGCCGTGGTGGCCGCCGGCTACGAGAGCGCCGGCACGCTCGAGTTCCTGCTGGACAAGGAAGGGAACTTCTACTTCATCGAGATCAACTGCCGGATCCAGGTCGAGCATCCGGTCACCGAGATGCTGACCGGTATCGACCTGATCGTCGAGCAGATCCGCGCCGCCGCCGGGGAGCGCCTGACCATCACCCAGGACCAGGTGCGGCTGCGCGGCCACGCCATCGAGTTCCGCATCAACGCGGAGGATCCAAACGACAACTTCTCACCGCAGACCGGTGTGATCGAGGAGCTGCTGCTGCCGGGAGGTCCTGGCGTACGCGTCGATACCCACCTCTACCCCGGCTACGAGGTGCCGCCCTTCTACGACTCCCTCCTGGCGAAGCTGATCGTGTGGGGCGAGACGCGTGCGATCGCGCTCGCACGCTCGCGACGCGCCCTCGGCGAGTTCACGGTGAACGGCATCAAGACGAACCTGCCGTTCCATCGTGGGATCATCGACAACGCGGCGTTCGTTGACGCCGAGGTGAGCACCAACCTGCTGGACCGGGTGGGACCGGCAGCCTTCGTGGCTGGTGGCAGCTGAGCATGGGAACCAATGTCGAACCGATGAGTGCAGATTCCACGGACGCCTTCACGCTGCCGCTCGAAGCGGCGGACATCATGCGGATCCTGCCGCACCGCTACCCGTTCCTCCTGGTCGACCGGATCGTGGAGCTGGAGCCAGGGGTGCGGGCGGTGGGGATGAAGAGCGTGACCGCCAACGAGCCCCAGTTCACCGGTCACTTTCCCGGCCGGCCGATCATGCCCGGGGTGCTGATGGTCGAGGCGCTGGCGCAGACCGCCGGGGTGGCGGTCCTGACGCTCGACGAGTACCGGGGGAAGCTTGGGCTGTTCGCCGGTATCGATGATTGCCGGTTCCGTCGCCTCGTGCAGCCGGGCGACACCCTTCGCCTGGAGGTCACGGTCGAGAAGCTGCGCGGCATGTTCGGGCGCGTCCGTGCTGTAGCCAGCGTCGACGGCGAGCCGGCAGTCGAGGGGACGCTCTCTATCATCATCCCGCGCGACCAGTCGATGACGGGGGACATCACCGGTGGATGAGCGGCGGGTGGTCGTGACCGGGATGGGCGCCGTCACCCCCCTCGGGAACGACGTGGCGACGTTCTGGGATGGGCTCGTGGCCGGGCGCAGCGGCATCGACCATATCGCCTCATTCGATGCCAGCCGGGTCGACAGCAAGGTCGCGGGCGAGGTGCGGGGCTTCGAGGCAGACACCGTGATGCCGAAGAAGGAAGTGCGCCGCAACGACCGCTACGTCCACTTCGCGTGGGCGGCCGCCGCCGAGGCGCTGCGGGACGCCGGCCTGGAGAACCCGATCACCGACCAGGATCTCTCCGATCGGACCGGCGTGATCATCGGCTCCGGCATCGGCGGCATCAACACGATGATCCGGGACGTGATCGAGGCGCACGACCTGGGCGTCGAGCGCATCGGCCCCTTCCTGGTCACGGCGCTCATCCCGGACATGGGCGCGGGATATGTGGCGATCTACGCGAACGCGCGCGGGCCGAACTACGCGACGGTGAGCGCCTGCAGCAGCAGCAACCACGCCATCGGCGACGCGCTGAACATCATCCGGCGTGGCGACGCGGACGTGATGATCGCCGGCGGCGCCGAAGCGGGGATCGGCGAGATCCCGGTCGCCGCCTTCGCGGCCATGCGCGCCCTATCGACCAAGCGCAACGACGAGCCGACCAAGGCCTCACGGCCATTCGACGGCGACCGGGACGGCTTCGTCATGGCCGATGGCGCCGGCCTGCTGGTGCTGGAAGAACTCGGCCACGCCCAGGCGCGTAACGCGACCATCCACGCCGAGCTGGTCGGCTACGCCGCGACCGACGACGCCTCGCACATCACCCTGCCCGCGCCGGGCGGGCGGGGAGCGGTCGGCAGCATGAGCCGCGCCCTGGCCGATGCCGGGCTCACCACCGACGACGTGGATTACATCAACGCCCACGGCACGTCGACCGGCCCGAACGACCGCTCGGAGACGGCCGCCATCAAGACAGTCTTCGGCGAGCGCGCCTACGCGGTCCCGGTCAGCAGCACGAAGAGCATGACCGGGCACCTCCTGGGAGCCGGGGGCGGCATCGAGGCGATCGCCTGCGTCCGCGCCATCGAGACCGGGATCATCCCGCCGACCATCAACTACGAGTTCCCGGATCCCGACTGCGACCTCGACTACGTGCCGAATGTCGCCCGCCAGACTCCCGCTCGCACCGCCATGAGCAACTCGTTCGGCTTCGGCGGCCACAACGCCACGCTCATCTTTCGCCGGTATGACCCGACATGAGCGAGCGCCGATCGGGCGACCCGATCCTGGCGGCCGTCGACCTGCTGACTCCCGCCTTCGAGGCGAGCGGCCTGGACGAGCTGGAAGTCGAGGCCGGCGAGCTGGTGGTCCGACTGGCGCGGCCCGGACTGGCCTCCGCGGCTCCGACGGCTGTGGCACCGGCTGCTCCCGCGACCGCAGCTGCGCCGGGCAGCCCGTGGGGCGAGCCGGCGCCGGGCATGCGCTTCGTTGCGGCGCCACTGACCGGGGTCTGGTACGGGGCGCCGTCGCCGGGAGCGCGCGCCTACGTGCAGGAGGGGGACGAGATCGGGGTCGGCTCGGTGATCGGCCTGATCGAGGCAATGAAGCTGTTCAACGAGATCAAGTCGGACGTGGGTGGCCGCGTCACGCGCACGATGGTCGAGAGCGGCACGCTGGTGAAGCGCCAGCAGCCGCTGCTCGAGGTCGACCCACGAACCTGAGGCATTGCGGATGGAGGCAGGCATGACCCCGAATGCGGTCATCACGGGCTGGGGGATGTACGCACCCTCGCGCGTGCTGACCAACGACGAGCTGGCGACCATGGTGGACACGTCGGACGAGTGGATCGTCACCCGCACCGGCATCAGGGAGCGTCGCATCGCGGCCGACGATGAGACGACGACCACCCTCTCGGTGTACGCGGCCCGCGACGCGCTGGCGGTCGCTGGCGTGGATGCGTCCGAGGTCGACCTGGTGATCGTCGGAACCTGCTCGCCGGACTACCAGCTGCCCGCCACCGCCGTGCTCGTCGCGACGGAGCTGGGAGCCACGCGTGCCGCGGGGTTCGACCTGCAGGCCGCGTGCTCCGGCTTCCTCTATGCGCTGGCCACCGGGAGCGGCTTCATCCGCAGCGGCATGTACCGCAACGTGCTGGTCGTGGGCGTCGAAGTGCTCAGCCGCTTCATCAACTGGCAGGACCGCAACACGTGCGTGCTGTTCGGCGACGGCGCGGGAGCGGTGCTGCTCTCCGCCTCGGACCAGCCTGGTGGGCTGCTGGGCTGGGACCTCTTCAGCGATGGGACGGGTTGCGAGGGCATCATCGTGCCGGCCGGTGGCAGCCGACGACCCGCATCGATTGAGACGGTGGAGGGCAAGCTCCACTACATCCAGATGGCCGGGCGTGACGTCTACAAGTACGCGACGCGCCAGCTCGCCGATTCGGCGAAGACCGCGCTTCGCCAGGCGGGCCTGACCGTCGCCGATGTCGACCAGTTTGTCTTTCACCAGGCCAACCTGCGGATCATCGAGCATGTCGAGCGTGAGCTGGGGATTCCCGAGGACAAGGTCTTCGTCAACATCGAGAAGTACGGCAACACGTCAGCGGCATCGGTCCCGATGGCCCTGGCGGAAGCGGTTGCGGCAGGACGCATCCAGCCCGGCGACCGGATCCTGATGGTTGCCTTCGGTGCCGGCTACACCGCCGGCGCGGCGGTCGTGGAGTGGACCGCGGATCCGGCGCGCGCCTTCCTGGCGCCGGGTTCGCAGACCCGGCTTGGACAGCCGCAGGCCGTCCAGCCGGAGCCGGTGGCCGCCGGCTGATGTTCGACCTGACCGGCAAGGTCGCGCTGATCACGGGCGGCAGCCGGGGGCTTGGTCGCGCCATCGCGATTGCGTACGCCGCGCACGGGTGCGACGTGGCCGTCAACTACCGCGGCAACGCGGAGGCAGCCGAAGAGACGGTTGGCAAGGTGCGAGCGGCCGGTCCTCGTGCCGAGGCAATCCAGGGAGACACCTCCGCCGGCCGCGAGGCGGCGGAGGCGATCGTAAAGGCGACGCTCGACGCGTTCGGGAAGGTCGACATCCTGGTCAACAACGCCGGCATCACCCGCGACAACCTCCTCATGCGCATGGA
>DASSCW010000011.1:0-3632 GCA_035697465.1 Candidatus Limnocylindria bacterium
CCCCGGTCGGGTTGTTGGGATAGCCGAGGAAGAGCGCCTTGGTCCGCGGCGTGATCGCGCGCTCGACCATGTCCGCCGTCAGCTGGAAGTCGGTCGCCTCGGTGGTCGCGACCGCGACCGGCGTGCCGCCGGCCAGGTCGATGCACGGCGCGTAGGCGACGAAGCACGGCTCGTGGTAGATCACCTCGTCCCCCGGGCTGCAGACCGCGCGCAGCGAGGCGTCAAGGCCCTCCGAGGCTCCCACCGTGACGACCAGCTCGCGCACGGGATCGTAGGTGACGCCCAGCCGAGCCTCGAGATCGTCCGCGATCAGCCGGCGCAGCTCCAGCATTCCGCCGTTGGCGGTGTAGTGCGTCTCCCCTGCCTCGAGGCTGGCGATCGCCGCGCGAATGATCGGCTCCGGCGTGGTGAAGTCCGGCTCGCCGATTGTCAGCGAGATGACGTCCTTCATCTCGTTGATCATGTCGAAGAAGCGGCGTATGCCCGATGGCGGCATGTCCCGCACGCTGCGCGACAGGAATCGATCCCCGGCGTGCTCGTCCGACGCGAGGGGTTCGGCGCGCAGCTCGGCGGCCGGCTCGATGCTCATGACGCGGCTAAGTGTAGCGGCGGCGCTCTTCCCGACGGTGTGGCCGGCATGGACGTGCTGCGCTGCGCCGGTTATGCAGTGACGACATGGTATCGAGAAGTTGGGCCGTTTCTGGGCCGGTGTGACGTCGGTTCATTCACCGGCGAGCATGTTCTGCGGTCGGGTCGGGGCCAAATTGCCGACACGATATCCGGCGTGAATGAGCAAGGGGCAGGTCAGTCGCGGATGCCGATCCCCATCGAATGGGCGGTGCCAGCCACAACGCGTTCGGCGCCATCCAGGTCGTAGGCGTTGAGGTCCGGCAGCTTGCGCTCGGCCACGGCACGCAGCTGGGCGCGGCTGATCCACGCCAACGGCGCGCCGTTCGGCCGCTCGGCGCCCTTCGGAATGCCGGCCGCCCGCGCCAGCAGGAATGCCGTGGGCGGTGTCTTGAGGCGGAATGTGAACGATCGGTCCTCGTAGATCGTCACCTCGACGGGAATCACCTCACCCCGTTGCGCTGCCGTCTGCGCGTTGTAGGCAGTCATGAACGACCCCAGGTCGACGCCACGGGGCGCCAGGGCCTTGCCCACGTCCGCGGGGCTGGCCTTGCCGGCATCGAGCGCGAGCTTCACGACCGCAGCGACTTTCCTAGGAGGCATTCCTCAATGCTAGAATCTCCAGTAACTGGAGTTGCAAGTGGCAAAACATGCCTGAGACCTACCCTATTGGCCAGCTGGCCCGCCTCTCGGGCGTGCCAGTCAAGACCATTCGCTACTACGCGGACGAGGGCCTGCTCCCGCCCAGCGCGCGCACGCCCGCGGGCCATCGCCGCTTCGACGAAGCCGACCTCGCTCGACTGCAGCTCATCCGCTCGCTGCGCGAGCTCGGCGTCGACCTGCCCACCATCAAGGCCGTCCTGGCCGGTCACGCGGAGCTCGGCAGCCTGCTTGGCGCCCACATCCGGACGCTGGAGACGCGGGTACGGGGCCTGCAGCGCCAGCTGGTGGTGCTGCGCGCGGCCGGTGACAGCCCGTCGCCGGCCACCGTGCGTCGCGTACAGGCGCTCGCCCAGCTCGACGCCACGGAGCGACGTGGCCTCTTCGACCGCTTCTGGGATCGGGTCAGCGGCGACACGCCGAGTGAGGGCGCCACCCGCCTGCGCCACCTGGGGACGGTGGACCTGCCGGACGATCCGACGCCGGATCAGCTGGACGCGTGGATTGAGCTCGCGGAGCTGGTGGCGGACGAGGACTTCCAGGCGACGACGCAGCGGAACGCCGAGTGGCTGCCGAATGCCGCGAAGGACGGCGTGGACATGGCCCGCTTGCAGGAGGGCATGGGCCAGGCGGTGGCCACCGCTCGTCCGATGGTGGTCACCGGATTGGAGCCGACCAGCCCTGAGGCTGATGCCGCCGCCCAGGCGCTCGTCGCGGCCTATGCCGCGGCACTGGGTCGTGAGCCGGATGCCGACTTCGCCCGCTGGCTGCTGGAGATGCACGACGCGCACACTGATCCGCGCGCGGCGCGCTACTGGGAGCTGGTTGGGATCATCACCAATCGCGTGCCAACGGAGGAGCAGCGCAGGGAGATCGGCCTCTACCCGTGGCTGATCGAAGCCCTCCGCGCCAAGGTGGCGCGGAGCTCCTGACCGTGCTCTAGGCTTCCGCCATGAGCGAGCTGGAGCTCGTGGTCGCGCTGCTTGTGGTGGTGGCGCTGCTCACTGTCGTGGCGCGCAGGATCGGTGTCCCCTACCCGATCCTGATGACGCTCGGCGGCCTGCTGCTGGGGTTGGTGCCCGGCATCCCGCGCCTCGAGCTGGCGCCCGAGCTCGTCTTCGTGGTCATCCTGCCACCCCTCCTGTTCGCCGCGGCCTTCTTCACCTCGCCGCGCGAGCTGGTCCACAACGCCCGGCCGATTGGCCTGCTGGCGGTGGGCCTCGTGCTGGCGACCACCGTGGCGGTCGCGCTCGTGATTCATACGCTGGTGCCCGGCATGGGGTGGGCGGTCGCCTTCGCCCTGGGAGCCGTCGTCTCACCGCCCGATGCCGTGGCAGCCACCGCCATCGCGCAACGACTCGGCCTACCGGCGCGGCTGGTCACCATCCTGGAGGGCGAGAGCCTCGTCAACGACGCGACTGCCCTGGTCGCCTACCGGCTCGCCGCGGCGGCCGCTGTCACCGGCCTTTTCTCGCTGGGCGAGGCAGCATTCAGCTTTGTCTGGGTCAGCATCGGCGGCGTGGTCATCGGCCTGGTGGTCGGCTGGATCGTGGTCCAGGTGGAGGCCCGACTCGAGGATCCGCCGGTGGAGGTGCTGGTCTCCCTGCTGGCTCCGGCGGCGGCGTGGCTGCCTGCCGAGGCACTCGGTGTCTCGGGCGTGCTGTCGGTGGTCACCGCAGGGATCGTGCTGGGGCGCGCGGCACCCCGCGTCATGAGCTCCGACACCCGCGTCCTCGGCTCAGGAGCGTGGCAGATGCTGGTCTTTACCCTGAACGGGCTGGTGTTCGTACTGATCGGCCTGCAGCTGCCGAGCATCCTGGACGCCGTCTCAGCCGACCGATCGCCCCTGGAACTCGCCCTGCTGGCCGTTGCCGTGAGCGCGACCGTGATCCTTGTCCGCCTGATCTGGGTCTTTCCGGCGACGTATCTGCCGCGCATGCTGGTGCCAGGGCTGGAGCAGCGCGACCCGTCTCCCGACCCGCGGCTGGTCGTCGTGCTCGGCTGGGCGGGGATGCGCGGCGTCGTCTCCCTTGCCGCCGTCCTGGCGCTGCCGACAGCGGGCTTCCCATTCCGCGACCTCGTGGTATTCCTCACCTTCGCGGTCATCGTCGCCACCCTGGTCGGTCAGGGGCTGACGCTGCCGTGGCTGATCCGCCGGCTCGGCATCGGCGATGACGGGTCCGTGGAGCACGAGGAGCTGCACGCGCGTGAAGCCTCGATCGAGGCTGCTCTCCAACGCCTCGAAGGCCTGGCCGAGGAGTGGCCGGACCACATGGAGCTGATTGACCAGCTCAGGGCCCGATATGAGCACGCCAACGAGCACCTCGAGCACGACCACGCTGCCG
>DASSCW010000012.1:0-5761 GCA_035697465.1 Candidatus Limnocylindria bacterium
CGACGAAATCGGCTCAGGCGACTTCGGCGAGGTGCACACGCCGTTCCCGAGCCAGGCGCTCGACATCACCGCACCCGGTGAGGAGTCCGGCACCTACGACACCTACGTCGAGTTCGCGATCGGCGACCTGGCCGAGGCGCGCGGAGCCGATGAGGCGACGCGCCCGGACTACCAGGCGTCGCCCGACGACAACGTGATCATCGAGAACATCGCGGGCTCCGACGGCTCCCTGGGCTGGGTCGGCTTCGCCTTCGCCGATGAGAACTCGGACAGCGTCACCTCGCTCGAGGTCGATGGCGGCGACGGCTGCGTCGCTCCCACCGCTGAGACGATCGCATCCGGTGAGTACCCGATGAGCCGGCCGCTGTACATCTACGTGAACGCCGAAGAGGCTGCGGCTCGCCCCGAGCTGGCCGCATTCGTGGACTTCTACCTTTCCGACGAGGGCATTGCGGCGGTGGCCGAAGCCGATTACGTTGCACTCGATGAGGAGGCCCTGGCAGCGACCAGGTCAGCATGGGAGAGCCGCTGATCGTTCGTTATCGAGGATGATTGCGTCATGACGGCCGCCCGGCTCGCCGCGACCGACCTCCAGATCTCGGCGGGCCGGCGACGGCGCGAAGGGCTGGTGCGCCTCTTCTTCCTGGCCGCGGCGGTCCTCTCGATCGTCATCAGCCTGGCGATCGTGCTCAGCCTGGCCGGCAACGCCCTGACCTTCTTCGTGAACGTCGACAAGTCCGCGCTATGGACCGACGGGTGGTTCCCGCGGCGGGGCCTGTTCGACATCAAGACCATCGTGGCCGGGACCCTGGTGATCTCGCTGACCGCGATGCTGGTGGCGACGCCGCTGGGGCTCGGCGCCGGCATCTTCCTCTCCGAGTACGCAACGCCACGCGTCCGCCGGCTCCTGAAGCCGGCCATCGAGGTCCTGGCGTCGATCCCGAGCGTGGTGCTTGGATTCTTCGCCCTTACCTGGATCAGCCCGAACATCGTCCAGACCTTGACCGGCGCCCCGCTGTCGAACATGGCAACTGCCGGCATCGCGGTCGGGATCCTGATCACGCCGCTCATCGCGTCGATCTCGGAGGACGCCCTGCATGCGGTGCCGAACTACCTGCGAGAGGCGAGCTACGGACTCGGCGCACGTCGCAGGACCACGACGCTGCGCGTCGTCTTTCCGGCGGCCGTGTCTGGCGTGGTGGCCGCGCTGATCCTTGGGGTCTCGCGAGCGATCGGCGAGACGATGATCGTCGCGATCGCCGCCGGCGGCACCGGAGGCTCGCTGTTCGAGGTCAACCCGCTCGAGCCCGGGCAGACGATGACCGCGGCAATGACCGCCCTGGCGATCGGCTCGGACCGGGTCCGGGGGGCCGAGTACACCTTTGAGAGCCTCTTCTTCGTCGGCTTCCTCCTCTTCGTCATGACGCTCGGCCTCAACCTTGCCAGCGATGCGTTCGTGCGCCGCTTCCGGCGGGCCTACTGATGGGGATCCGCTCCCAGGCCCTGCGACCATCGGAGCTGGTGGAGCAGCGCCTGCGCGGCGGCCGCACGGACTGGCCGGGCCGGCTGGTCGCGGGAGCATTGCTCCTCGCACTCCTGATCAGCCTCGGCATCCTGCTGGTCCTGCTGGCCGACATCCTCCTGCGCGCGTGGCCGGTCCTGAGCAGCCGGCCCCTCGACTTCCTCACCTCGCCGCTTTCGGCCCGGCCCGCCACGGCTGGCATCGTCCAGGGGATAGTCGGCTCGATCCTGCTGATGGCCTTCGTGATCGGGCTCTCCCTGCCGGTCGGCATCGGCGCCGCCATCTACCTGGAGGAATACGCCCACGACACCCCGATGACGCGACTGATCCGGACAAACATCCGCAACCTCGCCGGCGTCCCGGCCATCGTCTATGGACTGCTGGGGCTGGCAGTGTTCGTCACCACGCTCGGGATGGGCAAGATCCTGATCGCGGGTGGCCTGACGCTCGCCGTCGTGGTCCTGCCGATCGTGGTCATCACCGCGTCCGAAGCGCTTCGCGCAGTGCCGAATTCGATCCGCGAGGCAGCTCTGGGCGTTGGCGCGACAAGGTGGGAGATGGTGCGCAGCCACGTGCTCCCGTACGCCGCGCCCGGCATTTTCACCGGCACGATCCTCTCCCTGGCGCGGGCATTCGGCGAGACGGCGCCACTGCTGATGGTCGGCGCCATCGCGGGCACATTCAGCGCCACGGATCCGGCGGACATGCTGACGGGGTCGTACACCGCCCTTCCGACCGTCGTGTTCGACTGGTCGGGGAAGCCCCAGGACGAATTCAGGGCACTTACCGCAGCAGCGATCGTGGTGCTCCTGGTGGTGATCCTGCTCGTCAATGCGACAGCCATCACACTGCGGAATCGATATGACCGAAGGTGGTAATCGAGTGAGCATCGAGGCCGAGTTGGAGACGGCGCGTCGCGAAGAGCCCGGAAGGCTCGCGGGGCCGACAATACGCGTGATGACACGCCAGACCGAGGACCAGTCAGAGGCGATCGCACCCGGGTCGGAGGAGGGCAGCGTCGCGGTCGACTTTCCACCTGAGGAGGTGGTCTTCGACCTCCAGTCGCTGTCCTGCTACTACGGCGACTTCCGGGCGGTGAAGGAGATCAGCCTGCGCGTGCCCCGCAACCAGATCACGGCCATCATCGGCCCGTCCGGGTGCGGCAAGAGCACGCTGCTGCGCAGCTTCAATCGCATGAACGACCTGGTCGACGGCGCGCGCATCGACGGCCGCGTGCTGTATCACGGGGTCGACCTGTATGCCGATGGCGTGGACCCGGTCGAGGTGCGGCGACGGATCGGGATGGTGTTCCAGAAGCCCAACCCCTTCCCGAAGTCGATCTACGACAACGTGGCCTTCGGCCCGCGCGTGGCCGGCTTCCGCGGCAACATGGACGAGTTGGTGGAGCAGTCGCTGCGTCGAGCCGCGATCTGGGACGAGGTGAAGGACAAGCTCCGCTCACCCGGAACTGACCTGTCTGGTGGGCAGCAGCAGCGGCTCTGCATCGCGCGCGCGATCGCCGTGGAGCCGGACGTGATCCTGATGGACGAGCCCTGCTCCGCCCTCGACCCGATCGCGACGCTGCGCATCGAGGAGCTGATGCATCAGCTCAAGGAGAACTACACCATCGTCATCGTCACCCACAACATGCAGCAGGCTGCTCGTGCCAGTGACCTGACCGCTTTCCTCACCATGGGACCAGATCGCGCCGGTTACCTGGTGGAGATGGCGGCCACCGACCAGATCTTCACGCGGCCGCGTTATCGGCTCACGGAGGACTACATCACCGGCCGGTTCGGCTGAAGATGGAGGAGGAGAGCATGGAGCGCGCTACCGAGAACGCCGGCGAAGCCCCGCAGCCGGTGGCCGATGCGCCGCCCGCCTCCGTGAGGCGCTCGTTCGAGGAACAGCTGCAGGCAACCAAGGATGACGTGCTGCGCCTGGGCTCGATGGTCGAGCGACAGCTACAGCAGGCGGGCAGGGCCCTGGTCGAGCGCGACCACGATCTCGCCGACCGCGTGCGCTGGGGCGACGCCGAGGTCAACGAGCTGCAGCGACAGATCAACCAGACGATCACCTCGGTCATCGCTCGGCAGGGGCCGGTGGCGCGCGACGTGCGCGAGCTCCTTGCCCTCTACCACGCCGCGGCAGAGCTGGAGCGCATGGGCGATTACGCCACCAACATCGCGAAGCTTGCGCAGCAGCTGGCCGCGGAGCCCGAGATCGCGCTCTTCCGGCAGATCCCGCAGATGGAGCAGCTCTGTCGCGAGCAGCTGCACGCGGCGATGCGGGCGTTGGTTGACATCAGCGAGGATGGCGCGCGCGCGGTCGCCTCCGGCGACGACGAGATCGATCACCTCTACAACAGCGTGTACACCGACGCGATGGCGATGCTCGAGGCGTCGCCCGATCGCGCGAAGCAGATCACCCACATGCTGTTCGCGGCGCACCACCTGGAGCGGTTGGGCGACCGCGTCACCAACATCGGCGAGGACGTCGTCTACCTGGCCACCGGTCGCATCGAGGACCTGAACCCCTGAGACGCAGGATCCTGGTCGTGGAGGACGATCGCACGCTCCGCCAGGCCCTCAGCTACAACCTGACCCGCGAGGGGTACGAGGTCCAGGTGGCGGTGGACGGCGAACAGGCGCTTGCCGCCGCACGAGATCCGAGCCTGGACCTCGTGCTGCTGGACGTGATGCTGCCGGGCATGAGCGGCCTGGAAGTCCTGCGGGCGGTGCGCGCCGAGGGCGTCAGCACGCCCGTGATCATCCTCTCGGCGAAAGGCGACGAGCTCGACCGGGTGGTCGGCCTCAAGGTCGGAGCCGATGACTACGTGCCGAAGCCCTTCAGCCGCCCTGAGCTGCTGGCCCGCGTGGAGGCCGTCCTCCGCCGGCAACGAAGAGCCGATGCCACTTCCGAGGAGCGGCGCGAAACGATCCAGGTCGGCTCGCTGGAGATCGATGTCGCGCGGCGGGAAGCCTCGTTCGCGGGTCAGCCGCTGACGTTGACCACGCGCGAGTTCGACCTGCTATCCCACCTTGCCTCCCATCCGGGGCGCATCTTCACCCGCGAGCAGCTGCTGTCCCGGCTGTGGGGCGTGGACTACGAGGGCGATTCGCGGACGATCGACGTCCACGTGTCATGGCTCCGGACCAAGCTGCGCCGTCTGGATGGGCATGACTACTTCAGGACGGTGCGCGGCGTGGGCTACGCATTCGCTCCCCGCCCGGAGCCGGGCTGACGATGCCGGCCGACGACCTCGGGTCGGCGGTCTTCGAGGTGCTGCTCCGCCGCAGCGGCGAGACGATGCTGCTGCTGGTTGACGATCGACTGCGGGTCGTGCGCGCCGGCGCCGAAGCGGTGCTCCTCGCGGAACGATCGGCGGACGAACTGGTTGGCATGAGCCTGATCGCGGCCTTCGGCTCGGCCGGGCTCGACACGCTCGCGAGACAGGCATCCGCTCAGGGGGAGCCAGTCATCGGCGAGGCAGAGCTGGGCAGGCTCGGCAGCCGCTCGTTCGCGGTCGAGGCACTGCCACTGACGGGTGGCGGCCTCGTCATCTCCTTGCACGAGATCACCACGCAGCGCCGCATCGAGCGCGTGCGTCGCGACTTCGTGGCGAACATCAGCCACGAGCTGCGGACCCCGCTCGCCTCCATCAAGCTGCTCGCCGAGACGCTGTCGGGCGGCGCCGTCGAGGATCCGCAGACGTCGCGCGACTTCAGCCTGCAGATCGAGCGGGAGGTCGATCACCTGGCCCAGCTGGTCGATGAGCTGCTCGACCTTTCGATGATCGAGTCCGGGGAGACGCAGCTGGCCGTCGAGGAGGTGGATCCCGCGGGAGTCGTGGCGTCCATCGTGGAACGCATCAGGCCGGTCGCGGAGCGAGCGGGAGTGCGCATACGCCAGGAGCCGATGCCTGCGACCGATGACGTTGTCCGGGCGGCGGCGGACCCCGCCCGACTCGGCCAGGCGCTGTTGAACCTGGCGCACAACGCTGTGAAGTTCAGCCACCCCGGTGGGGAGGTGCGGGTCGGCTGGCTGCCGCAGCCGGTCAGCGTCCGGTTCCTGGTCGCCGACGACGGGATCGGCGTCCCGGCGCCACATCAGTCACGCATCTTCGAGCGCTTCTACAAGGTGGATCGCTCACGAGCCCGGGAGCGCGGCGGGCAAGGTGAGACCGGTGATGCGTCAACGGGTGGGAGTGCGGGCCTCGGCCTCGCCATCGTCCGTCAC
>DASSCW010000013.1:0-5909 GCA_035697465.1 Candidatus Limnocylindria bacterium
GCCACCTGGCGCGAGGTGCACGAACGGATCTTCACGGAGCACGCGGTGCACAGTCACGGGTTCAGCCAGGGCATGCCGGTCGTCCTACAGCGCTTTGCCGTTCTCTACAGCCAGAGCTCCGCCGACTCGGTCTCCGGATGAGGAGGCGGCCTGGCGGCCCCCACCGGGAGGACGATCCCTGCGTATGACGGCCTCGGCGCCAGCAAGCCGTCCGAACCGGACCGCGGCGCTGGGCACACCGGCACTCGTTGGCTGCCCACGGGTGATGAGGGCCGGGTCAAAGCAAACGACTCCGGTGACGACGCGCGGCTGGCGGCGAAGAGCCGACTCTGATTCAGCGCACGGTTGGGGCGGCCACGAGAGCCTGAGCCCTTGTGCACGTGGCCGCGGTTGCCGCTGGACCCGGTGCGGCCGTCACTCTGGAAGTTCGCTCGGGAAAACCACAGCGTCCACCAGCGCGCCGTTGCGGATAACGGTGACTTCCATCCGCCGTCCGATGGCGTCGGTGAACAGGTGCCTCTGTAAAGACTGAGCATCGCCGAGCGGGGCACCGTCGATCGCGAGGACCAGATCGCCGGCGAGCAAGCCGCTCTGTGCGGCCGGGCTCCGCTCCACGACCTCGACGACCCGCAGGGCGCCGCGCTGCCGGTATCGCTCAGCCTGGACGGGCGTCAGGCGTGCAGGGGTGCTCACCAGACCGAGGTAGGCACGGCGCACGCGCCCGTCATGCATCAACGCGTAGATGATCCGATGGGTGGTGGCATTGATGGGCACTGCCATACCGAGGCCTATTCCCGCGACAGCCGTGTTGATCCCGACCACCCGACCGCGGCTGTCGGCCAGCGCGCCGCCCGAGTTGCCGGGATTGAGCGCGGCGTCGGTCTGGATGACATCTTCGATGAGCCGCGCCGTCGCGCGGGTTCGCACGGGCATGCTGCGACCAAGGGCACTGACCACACCCGCCGTCACGGTGCCGGAGAGGCCCAACGGGTTGCCCACGGCCACCACGAGCGAGCCAACGAGGAGCGAGCTCGCGTCGCCGTACCCAGGCGGGGTAGGTACCTCACGGTCGGCGCGGATCACGGCAATGTCGGACAGTGGATCACGGCCCACGACCTCGAAGCGGGCGAGCGTGCCATCGGCGAATTCCGCAGTGCCTCCACTGGCGTAACCGATGACGTGAGCATTGGTGACCAAGTGGGACTCGCCGGTGAGGACCACGGCCGACCCCGCCGACTCCCCGCGCAGCGACCGGATCCGCAGGGCGGCAACCTTCGGCGTCAGCTCCGCCGCGACGGAGGTGACAATCGCTGAGTAGGCGTCCAGGGCGGCCGAGTCTGCCGCCGGGTCAGTGCTCATGGCTGTGACAACGAACGGTGGGCACGGCGCGATTCCGCGGTTCACCGAGGGCGAAAGAACGGCCGGAACGGGCCATGGCCGCCGCTGGACTCCGAGTTGTCCGCTCGGGGCGAAGAGACGCGGGTCCAGGGACAGCGGGGCCAAGGTTTCTCCCGCGTGCCGAGGGCCGGAGAAGCAGGCTCAACTCAGGGTTGCCTCGGCCTCGTCGCGCTTCAGCGGTCGCGAGCAAGCACCCATGAGCCGATCACCGCGACGACTGGCAGTCCGAGACACAGCATGGCCAGGTGTGCACCGGGGACCGGCAGCAATTGGGCCAGCTGGTCACCGCCCTGCGCCAGGAGCGAGAGGTATGCGACCCCGGTCCCGGTCGCGATCGCGGCCAGGGCGAGGGTGCCGGCTGTGGCGGCCGCAAGGTCGCGCTGCTGCCTGCGCGACGAACCGAGCGCTACGAGGATTCGACGGTCAGCGCTGGTCTCCGCGCGCATGAGCCCCACGGTCATCGCGACCAGGGCCAGGCTCGCCAGTAGGGCGATCGCCGTGGCACCGTCCCGCGCGCGCGCCAGGTTCCCCTGCTGCGCGCGCCGCTCGGCGGTGATGCCGGCGGTGGCGGCGAGCCCGCGGACGACGTCGAACTCGTCGGCCGTGACCGGATCCTCAGCCTCGATGAGCCACCCGGCGCGGGCCGTCCCCCATCCGCGCCGGGTCACCTCGGCCGGAGTGATGAAGGTGCCGGGCACCGAGCTGTAGCCCCCTTCCAGGTGCACCGGCCGTACGGGCTCCGGGCGGATCGGCTCCAGCATCAGGCCGGTCTCGGTTCGGTTGCTGAGGAAGGCAGGTCCTGGTTCGCTCGGCGCCCCGTAGCGGGAGAGGAGCTGGGCGGACGCGACGTACACCAGGTCGACGATGCGGTGGAAGCCGTCGCCTTCGTCCACGGTGAGGACGGCCACGGGAAGGCCTTCGGCTCCGGCGATGTCGAGGTTGGGGATGACGGTCACGTCGACGGGCGTCACGGACGCTCCACCCAGCTGCTGCGCGACGTCGTCCGCGGCTGCGTCCAGTCGGGCCACCTCTTCCGGTGAGCGTTCCGGGATCGGGGCGACATCGCCACGGGAGGGGATCTCACCGACCCGCAGCATCACCTGTCGATCCGAGAGGTTCCCTTCGTCGGCCGCGTACACGGCCGAGGACGTGGTGACCACGGTGGCAACGGCTAGCCCGATGATGAGACTGAGGGCGCCCAGCGCCGCACCCGAGCGGCGTCGGTACCGCGCCAGGTCCCGGCCAGCCAGCCGTACCGCGACCGCCACGCTCGCCCCGAGGCGTCCGGCCGTCGCGATCAGGAGGGGGCCGGTGGCGACTGTGGCCGCGATGACGAGTCCGGCCCCTGCCACGGTGAGCAGCAGGGAGGTGAGACTGTCCACCGGTCCTGACAGCCCCAGCGCCGCCAGGCCTGCCACGAGCAGCATCGGGGCTACCCAGCGGCGAGTGGTCGTCGTTGTGGCGTTGCGGTGGGGACGACCGGACAGCGCCTCGGTGATGGGGAGGGCGAGGAGCTCTCGCGAAGGCCAGGAGGCCGCGGCGGTCGCGGCGGCGATGGTCAGGGCAAGGGCTGCGGCCACGAACAGCCACGGGATGTTCGTCGTGTCGATCCGGTACGACAGCAGGGGTTCCAGGTATCTAGCGACCATCGGCCACGCGGCGAGGGCCACTGCGGCGCCGACGATGGCGGAAACGGAGCCGATCAGCGCCCCGTGTCCGGTCATCACCCAGCCGAGCTGTCGGCGAGTGGCGCCGGTCGCCGCGAGCAGCCCGAGCTGTGGCAGGCGACGCTGGGCAATGACGGAGAAGGCTGCGACGGCCACCAGAGCGACGAGCAGCATCAGCAGGCTGCTCGCGACGAGCGCCGCACCGTCGGTGAGGGAAACCGTGCCTGGCGAGCGGGTCTTCACGACGGCTGTCGCCCCGCTGGGGGGTCGGAAGCCTGCCGCGAGCCCGACCGGGGCGTCGACGTAGAGGGATGCCGAGTCCGCTCCGCCCGGCAGCTGCGTCACCAAGGCGAACGCATCATCCAGGTCGGCCGGGTTCTCGACCAAGGCCACCACCCGCAGGTCGCGGCCGCCGAGTTGGACGTCCTGGCCGGGCGCGGAGCTCAGGATCGTCGCCAGGTCAGGGGCGAGGGCGACCTCGTCGGGAGCCGTCGGCAACCTTCCTTCCACCACGGCCACCAAGGGGCGGGTGAAATGCCCCGGAACAACCTGTTGACGGAGCTCGACGGGTTCGAACAGGCCCGGGACGCTGAGGTGCTGCCGGCGAACGACGTCCACCGTGCCGAACCGCGACTGTGCCGCGGGCACGTCGAGGGCCAAGGAAGGCTCGTCGGTCTGCGCGAGGTCCAGGACATCGCTCGCCGTGCCGAAATCACTCATCTCCGCGGCACCCGCCAGCTGATGCGCGGCAGTGAGTCCGCCCACCGAGACTGCGCACGCAAGTGACAGAAGCGTTACCAGGAGCAGCTGCTGATGCGTCTCGCGCCTCGCCAGACGCCAGGCCCATCGCAGCACCGCCCGGCGCCCGGGGCCGGCCCCGTGGGGCCTTCCCGCTGGCCGCGAGGTCACGGGGCGCCCGGTTCGAGGAGGGACTCCACCCCCGATGGTGCCGCGACACGGTCCGACAGGCGGCCGTCGTGGAGGAAGAGCACGCGGTCGGCCCACGCCGCGAGCTTCGCGTCATGGGTCACGACCACGACGGCCGCCCGCTGCGCGGCGATCCCGGCCAGCAGCCGAATGATGGACTCCCCGTTCACCGAGTCCAGTGCACCGGACGGCTCGTCGGCCAGCACCAGGCGACGGTCGCCCACGACCGCCCTCGCGATGGCCACTCGTTGCCGCTCACCGCCGGAGAGGTCGTCCGGGAAGTGCTGGACGCGCTCGGTCAGTCCCAGCCCGGCGAGCGCCTCGCGGGCCACCGCCTGGGCACGGCGGGCCGGCATCCCGTCGAGCTCGAGTGGCATGGCGACGTTCTCCACGGCGGTAAGGCCCGGCAGGAGGTTGAAGTCCTGGAAGACGTAGCCGATCGCCGTTCGGCGCAGATGGGCCTGCTCGTCGTACGCCATTCCCGCCAGTTGCCGGCCATTGACCACGACGGTGCCGGATGTCGGCTCCTCCAAGCTCCCGGCGATTGTCAGCAGTGTCGACTTGCCGGAGCCGCTGGGTCCCATCACTGCTACAAGCTCCCCGACGCGGACGGTGAGGTCGATGTCACGGAGAGCGGTCACCTGCGCCGCGCCCTCGCCGTAGACCTTCGTGACGCCATGTAGCTCGAGCATCGCGCTCATCGCACGACCTCCGGATGGTGTGCGCCGTCGCCAGCGATCGCGGTCGCCCGGGCCGGCGGTCGAGCTAGCAGGCGAACCTCGGCTGCGGCCAGCCAGCGCAGGATGCCCTCGAGGCGGAAAAGCTCGGCGTCGACCATGATCGCCAACGCCACGTCGTCGCTGTCGGCCGACGCCTTGATCCGGGTGAAGGCCTGCATCGCCTCGACCACCTGCTGCCGGTGGGCCAGAACGACGTCCACGACGTCCACCCCGGGAACGTCCACCGCCACCAGCACCTTGATGACCAGCTCATCGCGTGGCGGTGTGTCCAACGATGCTGGCGTCAGTAGCCACCGATCCAGTTCATCCCTACCGCTGGCCGTGAGGGCGAAGTTGCGGGTGTCACCTCCCTGGTCGTCCTCGCGCACCAAACCGTCGCGCTCCAACCGCTGAAGGGTCGTGTAGATCTGCCCGATGTTCAGCTCCCACAGCTCACCCGTGCGCTGCTGAAGGTCCAGGCGCAGGCGCGTGGCGTATGTGGGTCCTTGGCTCAGCAGTGCCAGCAGTGCATGTCGGACGCTCACGGCACCTCCGGTTACTGAGTAACTTACCCGGTAAGTTAGCGGGGATCCGGCAAGGATGTCCACTGTTCATGCCACCTGATCGGGTGACCCCGAGAGGCACTGACGACCGCCCTGAGCTCAGGAGCGGTGGGCCATGGGGCCCCTCGGGCTTCCAAGCGCCGACCGACATGGCGACACCTCAGGAGGAGCGATCGAGGCCGCGCCGGTGAGTGCGGCCCTCGACCTGAGTCACCGGGAGGATCCACTGGGTCCGCTCCTCGGCCCTCGGCCACAGGTGGCTGTCGGTGTTGAGGGTGGCGCACGGGGGCGGGTGCCCGAGCGCCTGAGGAACCTCCACTGGTTCACCCGGCGCGTGGCGAGCCGTGGCCAGCGATCATCGCAGGCGCGACAATCGGCGGATGATCGACCACTTCGGCATCAACTGCTCCAACCTCGACCGCGCGGCCTTGTTCTATGACGCCGTGCTGGCGACATTGGGCCACCGCCGGCTCAGGGACTTCGGCGTCGCGATCGGCTATGGCACCGACAAGCCGGATTTCTGGATCAGCACCTTCGAGGGCATCGGGCCCAACCGTGAAGTCCACTACGCCGCGGCGAACCCGCAGCAGGAACCCGGCGAGCTGCTTGCCTTCGGCCTGGCCGGTGGGATCGTC
>DASSCW010000014.1:0-2904 GCA_035697465.1 Candidatus Limnocylindria bacterium
AGCGCCAGCAGCGCGACGAGAACATCACCCAGGGCAAGGAGCTGCTCGACCGCGAGCTGCGGCGCGTGGCCCACGAGACGCTCGGCTCCGTTTCGTCCGAGAAGCTTGGCGAGATCGCGTCGCAGGCCCACTATCGCGAGATCGACGACTTCTTCGCGGCCATCGGCTACGGGGCGGTCTCGCCGGCGTCGGTCGTCTCCAAGCTGGAGATCCATGACGACGCGGCCATCGCCCTGCCGGAGGTCGCACCGCCGGCGGCCCACGTTTCCACCACCGGCGTCCGCGTCAAGGGCGTGGGCGACCTGCTGGTGCGCTTCGCGAACTGCTGCTCACCGATCCCGGGCGACCCCATCACCGGCTACGTGACGCGCGGCAAGGGCGTGACCGTCCATCGCGCCAACTGCCCGTCGGTGCTCTCCGAGCGCGACATCGAGCGGCTGATCGACGTGGAGTGGGAGTCGGTCGATCAGCAGACCTACCCGATCACGGTGCGCATCGAGGCGCTCGACCGCGCCGGGCTGCTGAACGAGATCACCAACGTGGTCGCGGAAGCGAAGGTGAACATCGTGGCCGCCTCGATCGGGACGCAGGCGGATGGCACCGCCACCATCAGCGCCACCTTCAAGGTCACGTCGCTCGAGCAGCTCTCCAAGGTGCTGACCAAGATCGAGCGAATCCGGGACGTCACGTCCGTCTCGCGCGAGGCTCGTTAGAAGGCGCTAAGCCGCTGCCGGCGCCCCCACTCGCCGGACAACCAACCACGCGAGCACGACGGCCGACGCCATGAGGGGTACGCCGATCAGCCATGGCATGGCATCGGTCCGCATGAGCTCAACCAACTCGGGAACGAGAGAGCCCGGGCTGGCATAGGCGAGGGCATGCAGCAGCGACGCCGCGAAGGCCAGGCTCAGCACCACGTAGGCGACCAGGACGCGGAGCGACATGGCCGCGAACGGAGCCAGGAGCGCCACGGCTGGAAACAGGTAGCGCTCGTGCGCTCGCGTCGGCAGGAAGTAGAACGCGAAGGCCACCAACGCACCGACCGCGAGGAGGGTCGGCAGGTCCTGTCGCTGCCAGAGCGGGATCATCGACGCGAGCAGGCCTGTGACCAGGAGCACGACACCGAATGTCGCGAGCCCGCCATCGGGCACCTCGAATCCGACCAGCAGGCCCCACGGGTTGAGTGCGAAGAGGCTTACAAAGGGTCGGTTGCTGGCGTTCTCCCAGAGCTGATCGGCGTATCGCACGGGATCCAGCAGCAGCGGCGCACCCACGACCGCGTAGGCCAGCAGCCCTCCCAGGACCGCCAACATCAGCGGGCGCAATCCGCGGACCGCCTGCCCGCGGCGCACGGCTGCAACGATGACGGGAAGCACGACGAGCCCGAACTGGGGCTTGGTCATGCCCGCCAGCACCGCCAGCGCCCCGGATCCGGCCCATAGACCCGCCGCGAGCGCGACCAGCGTCAGCATGAAGACGAGCGTGCCCGCGGCGTCGATCTGCCCCCACATCGGCCCGGCGATCAGGACCGCCGGGTTCAGCAGATACAGCGCGGCAGCGCCAACCGCGGCAATCGGTCCCGCCCAGCGTCGTACGACGAGCCACAGCACCAGCCCGATGGCAAGGTCGAACGGGATCGACGAGCCCTTGATGGCCAGGTCGAGCGCCTCTCCGTCCAGCAGCAGGCCCATTGGCCAGTAGGCGTACAGGAGCGCGGGATAGACGGAGATCCAGCCTTCATAGAAGCCCCATGGGCCAACCTCGGCCATCCGCTCCGCCCAGCGATGGATGATCAGCACGTCGCCGGCGTGGCCGCCAAGACCGAGGGCATACAACCGCGCCGCGACCCCGATAACCAGCACGAGGGCCAGGGCGACCAGCCCTGCCAACTCCCGTCGCTCGGCGGTCCTGGCCTCCATGAAGCGCAGGCTAGCCGCTTTCGGCGCTGACCCATCGGTACACTCCAGCGGATGGCCCGCCAGATCAGTGCCCCGCGCGGCACGCGTGACCTGCTGCCCGAGGAAGGGGCCGCCTGGTCGCGGATGGAAGAGATCGCGCGCGACCTGAGCGACCGGTACGCGTTCGACCGCGTCGACACGCCCCTCTTCGAGCGCGTCGAGCTCTTCGCGCGCGGGCTGGGGGAGTCGTCAGACGCCGTCGAGAAAGAGATGTTCCGCGTGTCGGGGGCATCGGGCTCCGAAGAAGAACGCGCCGAGTGGGCACTGCGTCCGGAGCCGACGGCCGGCATCGTCCGGTCCTTCGTCGAGCACGGGATGCACGTGCGGCCCGGGCCGCTGCGCGTCTGGATGTTCGGCCCGATGTTCCGCTACGACCGGCCGCAGGCAGGCCGCTACCGACAGTTCACGCAGTGGGACGTCGAGGTGCTCGGCGATCCGGGCCCGATGGTCGACGCGGAGCTCATCGAGCTTGCGCATCGGTTCTTCGCGGAGGCGGGGATCCAGGATGCGGTCGCCTACCTGAACTCCATCGGCGACGAGAACTGCCGTCCCGTCTACCGCCAGGCGCTGCTCGAGTACTTCGGCGCGCACGAAGACCGCCTGACCGATGACTCCCGGCGGCGGCTGCAGGTCAACCCGCTGCGAGTGCTCGACGATCGGCTGCTGGATCCGGAGCTCGCCGCCGGCGCGCCGCGCAGCGTCGACCACCTGTGCGACGCCTGCAAGGAGCATTTCAACGCGGTCTTGCGCCTGCTCGATGCGCAGGGGCTGCGCTACGAAATCGACCCCACCATTGTGCGCGGCCTCGACTACTACACGCGCACGACGTTCGAGTTCTTCGTCGCCGGACGTCGCGGACAGCAGCAGGCGCTGGCGGGCGGGGGACGCTACGACGGTCTCGCCGAGCTTCTGGGCGGGCGGCCGACTCCAGGGATCGGGTTCGGCC
>DASSCW010000015.1:0-3803 GCA_035697465.1 Candidatus Limnocylindria bacterium
AAACCAGGATCTCTCCAGCCGAGGCCAGGCTCGCGACCCGCGATGCGATGTGCACCGCGACGCCCGCAACGTCATTGCCGGCAAGTTCGATCTCACCGGTATGCAACCCCGCCCGGACCTGTAGGCCGATGCCCGCGACCGCATCGCGGATCGATCCCGCCGCCCGCACTGCTCGGGCGGGGCCGTCGAAGGTGGCGAGGAATCCGTCGCCGGTAGTCTTGATCTCCCGGCCGCCTCCGCGCGCCAGGGAGGCCCTCACGAGCCGATCGTGCTCGTCCAGGAGCGCGCGCCACTGCCGATCGCCAAGCGCGGCCGCACGAACCGTCGAGTCGACGATGTCGGTGAAGAGGACCGTGGCAAGCACGCGGTCCGGCTCAGGCAGCGTGCGAATCCCGGTCGTGAACTCCTGGATCTCGCCGATGACTGCCTCCTGGTCGCCGGCCCAGATCAGGTTGTCGACGCCCGGCAGCTCAACGAACTTCGCGCCGGGAATGTGCTCGGCCAGGTAGCGCCCCATGGCGATCGGCAGGTTCTGGACGTCGCGATGGTGGATGACCAGCGTCGGCACCCGGATAGTAGGCAGGACGTCACGCACGTCGCTCTCGAAGATGAGGGACACCATTGCGCGAGCGGTGCCGGGACTGGCGGACTGCCGCTCGTAGCGGGCATAGGCCTCGCGCAAGGGCTCATCGCCGGCCGCGCTCGGCGCGAAGAGGCTGACCATGAGAGCACGACCGTGGTTCGCCTCCACCAGGTCGAGACGGCTGCGGAGCAGTTCGATCGGCTCGCCCATCGGGTAGTCGGGCGCTGATGCGTTTCGAGCGAAGCCGTCCACGATCACCAGCGATGAGACGCGATCCGGGAATGAGGCGGCGCACACGATCGCCATCAACGCACCGCCGATGTTCGTCACCAGGCTGGCCCGCTCGGAGCCAGCTGCGTCCATGACGGCCCGCAGGTCGTCGATCCACTCCTCGAGGGTCGGCAGCTGGTTGATTGGCACCGGGTCCGAAAGGCCGATGCCCCGCTTGTCGAACATGATCAGCCGGCTGAAAGAGGCCAGGCGCTCCCGGAGCTTCGCGATCGGGGGGACGTCCCATTGCGCCTCCATGTGGCTGAACCACTGGTCGGCCAGAACGATGTCGATCGGCCCGTTCCCGAGCACCTGGTAGGCGATGTGCGCGTCGCCGGCCCGGGCGTACTGCGTCTCGGGGGTCACCGCGGAAGAATAGACGGGCCGCGAGCCTGCACGCGAGGGTAGGATCGGGCCCTATCGCCCAGCAGCAGTTACGGAGTGCAGATGGCCTTCGACATGAGCCTCGTCCAGCGTGGCGCGCGACTGCGGCAGACGCCGTTCTTCGAGGCGGAACAGGCCTACGGGCCGCGCGGTTACACGGTCTACAACCACATGCTCTTCCCGATCAACTTCGACGATTTCGAGGCTGAGTACTGGCACCTCCTGAAGCACGTGACGCTGTGGGACGTGGCCGTCGAGCGGCAGCTGGAGGTGCAGGGTCGCGACGGGTTCCGTTTCGCGCAGCTATTGACGCCGCGTGACCTCTCGAAGTGCGCCGTCGGCCAGGGCAAGTACGTCCTGATCACGGCGCCTGACGGCGGGATCGTCAACGACCCGGTAATGCTGCGGTTGGGGGAGAACCACTTCTGGTTCGCGCTGGCCAGCTCGGACGCGCTGCTGTACGCCATCGGCCTCGCCCAGGGCTTGGGCTGGGACGTCCAGCTTTCAGAGCCCGATGTCTCTCCGGTCCAGGTCCAGGGCCCGCATTCGCGGGACGTGGTGGCAGCACTCTTCGGCGACGACATCCTGTCGTTGAGGTACTACTGGTTCCGCGAGCTGGAGCTGGACGGCATCCCGGTGATCGTGACGCGCACGGGATGGACCGCGGAGGTCGGCTACGAGATCTACCTGCGCGACGGACAGTACGGCACTGCATTGTGGGAGCGGATCATGGAGGCGGGCAAGCCTTTCAACATTCGCCCCACCGGCCCGGTCGACATCCGGCGCGTTGAAGGCGGCATCCTCAACTGGGGCGCCGACATGACGATCGAGAACAACCCGTTCGAGGTTGGCCTCGAGCGGCTCTGCAACCTGGACGGTGACTTCGAGTTCGCCGGCAAGGAGGCGCTGCAGCGGATTCGCGCCCATGGCGTGCGACAGAAGCTGGTGGGCGTCGAGATCGGCGGCGAGAGGCTCGACATGAACTTCACCAAGTGGCCCGTCCACGCTGGCGACGGGCAGATCGGCGCCGTGACGACAGCGCTCTATTCACCGCGGCTGGAGAAGAACATCGGCTATGCCTGGTTGCCCGTGGAGCTGGCGGAGAACGGGCAAACCATCACCGTGGATGCGCCGGGTGGCGAACGCCAGGCAACGGTGGTGCCGATGCCGTTCATCGACCCTGAGAAGGAGATCCCCAAGGCTTCAGTGGAGAAGCCCCAGGCCTAGGCATCGGCTGAGTCTCGTGCGTGGCGCACCCCTGTTGCGGCAGGTGGGTCACCGGACCAAGGAACCAGGGAAGCCGGCCCTTCGGCGGCCCGCGAAGGCAGCTCCTGCGTCAGGTGATCCACCTGGCGGGCCGATCAGCCACTGAGGAGCCCGTCCGGGCGGTTCGGTGGTCGAGTGACCCGCTGGCCGCAACCGTCCTCATCACTGATGATGGGTTGGCGCGGACCAGTTGACCGACGGCACTACGAAGGGGACGTGATTGGAAGGCAAGAGCTGGGGTGAATTCGCGGCTGCTGAGCCTGAGATGGCCGCAAAGGGGCGCAATCTCCTTTACCAGCGAGGGGACGGGGAGGGGTTCCTGGTGACCGTCGCCGGCGCCCGGGGTCTGCCGCGATTGCACGTCGTCAATGTCGGCGTCGTCGGCGATCGGCTGTTCACGTTCGTGCAAGCGACGTCAGCCAAGGCGCGCGACCTGGAGGCCGATGGTCGTTACGCGCTGCATGCGCACCAGGACCCCGCAGCGCCAGGCGAGTTCATGGTCCGCGGACGGGCGAAGCTGGTGGAGGATCCCGACCTCCGCGGTGAGATCGCGAAGGACTGGTTCTTCAACGTCTCGGAGTCTTATCCACTGTACGAGCTGTTGATCGAGCATGCGCTGCTCGGCGAGCGCGGCGCCGATGAATGGCCGCCCCGGTATCGGTCCTGGCGCCACCGGCTGACCCGCGTCAGACGGTGATGACGATCTTTCCTCGCGCCCGCCCGCTCTCGATCTGGTGGAGCGCCTTCGCTACCTCGGCCAGCGGATAGGTGCTGTCGATGACCGGCCTGATCTCGCGGGCTTCGGCGAGCTCCGCCAGCCGGCGTAGATCCTCCTTGTTGACGTCGGCGACGAAGAACTTGACGCGCTGCTTCAGGACGCGCGCGCGGAACGCTGCGGCCGCGATCCGTCCGAGGACCCCAAGACCTCCCGTCGCCGCCGCAATCAGGACCACCCTCCCGCCGGGCGCCAGCGCGCGGCGCATCGAAGCGATCGAGCGGTTGCCGCCCACGTCGACGACCAGGTCGTAGGGTCCGCTCCTGGTGAAGTCCTCGCGCGCGTAATCGATGGCGCGATCCGCGCCCAGTTCCTTGACCAGATCGGCGTTGCCACTGCGGGTCACTGCGGTGACATCGGCCCCAAGATGCTTGGCGAGCTGGACCGCAAACGTTCCCACACCGCCGCCGGCGCCATTGATCACGACCCGATGTCCCGGCTGAACCTGGCCGTGGTCGCGAAGTCCCTGCAGGGCGGTGATCGCGGCGATCGGCATGGCGGCCGCCTGCTCGAAGGAGAGGTTGG
>DASSCW010000016.1:0-2328 GCA_035697465.1 Candidatus Limnocylindria bacterium
CGTGCACGCCGTGCGGCCCCGTAGTGTGGTGAACGCAATGACCAACGAAGAGCTTCTCAGCCAGACCAACGCCGACCTCAACGAAGCGCACACGCTGGTCGAGATCGCGCGACGAATCCTGTGGGCCGCCGAGAGCGACCCGAGCAATCCGGACGAGCCATCAGCGCGCATCCGGCAGATCGTGGACCAGCTCGACCAGACCCACGGCCTGATCGATGCGCTCCTGGACGAGATCGAGAACGAGCTCGAGATCGCGAGCGTCGGACCCAGCAAGCCGGATCGGCATCCACTGGTGCACTGACGCCGAGGGCCTGAGGGTGGCTCAGATCGCGCGCATCCGATTGCCGCGCGCGTTGTGCTCCAGCTCAGCCAGGCCCAGCGCCTCGAGCAGCGGCGGCATATACATCCCGAACCGTCCTCGATAGCCCTTGCGGGTGCCGTACCAGCCACCGACCGGGTTGTCGGCCGATCGACCCCATGCCTCCACGCTGCCTGCCGGCGCATCCTTCTGCTCGTCGGCGGCGCCCAACGGTACCCAGTCGCCCTGGCTCTTCAGCCACGCATGCAGATCCTCGATCGCCCTCAGCTGATACCCCAATCGCGTCGAGCCGACCTGGCAGACGAGCGCCGGCGGATCGGCAGATTCGTCACGGTACATTTCGTACCGGCTGGTGCCGGGCGCCGTGGTCAGTTGCCATGGGCTTTCCTTGGTACCTTCTCCCTGGGCAGCCATCGGTCAATTCTCCTCCGCGGTGCGCCCATGTAGCGCGCGGATAGAGTAACGGCCGCGCCCAGGCTGTCGATCCTGGCCAGGGCCAGACGTCGCCCTGGTATCACCCCTTTGCGAGGAGTTGCGAGATGGCACAGGGCGAATACACGCACATCGAGATTCCGGCCGACGACACCGACCGCGCACAGCGCTTCTACCAGGGCGTCTTCGGGTGGCAGTTCCAGGCTGTGGAGGGCTTCGAGGAATACTTCCTCTACACGACCGCCGCCGGTGAGAACGGCGTCGGCGGCGCCATCGGCAAGCGCGACGTGAGCGCACCGCACCAGGTCCGCAACTACGTGGACGTCGACTCGGTCGACGAGTCGGTGGCCAAGGTCACCGAGCTGGGTGGGAGCGTGGTCGAGCCGAAGGCCGAAGTCCCTGGCCAGGGCTGGTACGCCGTCATCACCGACACGGAGAGCAACGAGTTCGCCCTCTGGCAGTCGCTGAACCGCCAGGGTTAACTCTGGGACCGATGCGGCCGGGCGAGAACCCGGCCGCTTGCGGCATCATGGCGAGCGTGTCAGAGCCGCGAGCCATGCTGGCGATCGACGGCGCCACGGTCCGGGGGCTGCTGCCGATGGACCGCTGCATCGACCTGATGGCCGATGCCCTGTCCGGCCTGGCACGCGGCCACGCCGCCAATCCCCTGCGCTCGATGCTGCCCGTTCCGTTCGCGACTGCCGCTCCGTCGGTGATGGCCAGCATGCCGGCCGCGCTCGGCGACCCGCCGGCACTGGGCGTCAAGATCCTGACCGTCTTCCCGGGCAACCACGCGGCCGGGATCGAGTCGCACCAGGGCTTCGTGCTGCTGTTCGAACCCGAGCACGGCACCCCGGTCGCCCTCATCGACGCGGTCGCCATCACCGCCATCCGCACCGCCGCGGCCAGCGGCCTGGCCACGCGGCTGCTTGCCCGACCCGATGCGCACGACCTCGCGATCCTGGGCTCCGGCACGCAGGCCAGGTCGCACCTGGCCGCCATGCGCGCGGTTCGCGACATTGACCGCGTGCGCACGTGGAGCCCCCATCGGGAGCGCCTGGACGCTTTCGTGGCCGACGCAGCGGCAGAGGGGGTAGCGATGGAAGCCAGCGACGACGCGCGCGCCGCCGTGGAAGGCGCCGACATCATCTGCACCGTGACCGCCTCCCACGAACCGGTCCTGCACGGAGCCTGGCTGTCGGAGGGGAGCCACATCAACGCGGTTGGCTCATCGCAGCCCGCCTACCGCGAGCTCGACAGCGAGGCGATGCGGCGCTCGCGACTCTTCGTCGACCTTCGCACCTCTACGATCAACGAGTCGGGCGACTACCTGATCCCGCTCCGCGAGGGAGCGATCGGCGAGGGTCACATCGTGGCCGAGATCGGTGAGGTGGCCGCGGGGTTGGCTACCGGGCGCACCTCGGCGACGGAGATCACGCTGTTCAAGTCACTTGGCCTGGCCATCGAGGACCTGGCCGCCGCCCGATGGATCCACCAGCGGGCCGTCGAGACCGGGGCGGGCATGCCGGTCCCGCTCGGCTGAGCGGTGGAGCCGCTGGCGCCGGTCACTCTCGACG
>DASSCW010000017.1:0-3663 GCA_035697465.1 Candidatus Limnocylindria bacterium
GCGACGGCCTGCGCGGCACTCCTGAGCGCGTGCGGCGGATGTACGAGGAGCTCACCGAGGGCTATCGGACCGATGCTGCCGCCCTGATCAATGGCGCCTGCTTCGACGTCGAGTACGACGAGATGGTGGTGGTTCGCGACATCGAGCTCTATTCCCTGTGCGAGCACCATCTGCTGCCGTTCTACGGCCGCGCGCACGTCGGGTACCTGCCGCGCGGCAGGGTCATCGGACTGTCGAAGATCCCGCGTATCGTGGACATGTACGCCCACCGGTTGCAGGTGCAGGAACGACTGACGCAGCAGGTCGCCCAGTTCCTGATGGAGCAGCTGGATCCAAAGGGCGTGGCGTGCGTGATCGAGGCCAGCCATCTCTGCACCATGATGCGCGGCGTGAAGAAGCAGTCGGCCACAATGGTCACCAGTGCCATGCTCGGCACCTTCCGTCGCGATGCCAGGACGCGTGGCGAGTTCCTGACCCTCATCGGCCGCCCAACCGCCGGCTGAGACCGATGCCTTACGCCCCGCTGTTGAACGACGCGGAGATTGCCGAGGGCCTCGGAAGGCTGCCCGAGTGGAGCCGTGAGGGGGACTGGATCGTCCGAGCGGTCCGCTGCCCGACCTTCCGCGCCGCGATCGACCTTGTCGACCGCGTGGCCGATGCCGCCGAGGCCGCCGACCACCACCCGGACATGGAGATCGTCTGGCGTCGCGTGACCTTCCGGCTGACGACCAAGGCATCGGGCGGGATCAGCGAGAAGGACCTGTCGATGGCGGCCCGGATCGATCAGCTCGCGGAGCCTGCCGCCGAATGAAGGTCGGCTTGATGCTGCCGCTTGGCCACACCGACGCGCAGGGCAACTCCATCCGGTGGGCGGAGCTGCGGGCCATGGCTGTGGCCGCCGACGAGGGTGGCCTTGACTCGGTCTGGGGCGCCGATCACCTGATCTTTCGCTCGCGCGAGGGTGAGACGTCCGGCATCCACGAGTGCTGGACCATCCTGACCGCCGTGGCCGCAGTGACGAGTCGCGTCGAGATCGGCCCATTGGTGCTGGCGCTGCCATTCCGCAACCCGGCGCTGGTCGCCAAGATGGCGGCCGCCCTGGACGAGCTGAGCGACGGGCGGCTGGTCCTGGGCCTCGGCTGCGGGTGGCACCAACCGGAGTTCGATGCCTTCGACTACCCGTTCGACCATCGTGTCGGCCGCTTCGAGGAGGCGCTCCAGGTGGTGGTGCCGCTTCTGCGTGACGGCAAGGTCTCGTTCGAGGGCAAGTGGCATCGCGCCGACGCCGAGCTCATCCCGCGCGGTCCGCGGCCGAACGGCCCGCCGATCATGATCGCCGGCAAGAAGCCGCGGATGATGCAGCTCGTGGCCCGGCACGCCGACCAGTGGAACGCGGCCTGGTATGGCATGCCGGAGGAGGCGACCGAGCTCGCGGAGCGGATTGCCCTGCAGCGCGAGGCATGCGTCGCGGAGGGTCGCGACCCGGCCACGCTGACGCTCACGGCCGGCGTATTCGTGGCGTTCCCGCACCTGCTGGCAGATGGCGACGGTGATGAGCCACCGGACGAAGCGATCCGTGGCGATGTCGACTTCGTAGCTGAGGCGCTCGCCGGCTACGAGATGCACGGTGTCGAGCACCTCATCGTCCACCTCTGGCCGCGATCCGCGGAGGCCGTCTCCGAACTGGTCCGCGCCGCGGAGCGCAGCCGGGTCGCCGGCATCGCCACATCGTGACGGATGCGGACCCGCCTGCTGAGGAGGCGCAAGCGCCCGTCGCCGACTTCGCGACTCGAGCGCTGGCCTGGCTGATCGACCTGGCTGCGCTGTGGATTGCCTTCACCTTCCTCAACACGCAGCTGGCCAGCGTCTTCTTCAACCTGGCCTTCGGTGATGTTGGCCTGCTCCGGTCACAGACAGATTCGGTCGTGGTCTACGTGTGGCAGACGCTCGCCGTTGGGATCGCATTTGGCCTCGTCGGTCTGTTCCTGATGGCGGTCTCGCTCCGCACCCTGATGGGCACGCCGGGCCAGACGATCCTTGGCCTGCTGACCGCGGACTCGGAATCTGGCACCGGGCTCGGGTGGCCGCAGGCAATCGGTCGCAGTGCCATGCTCTACGGGCCGTGGGTCGTGGTGCTGGCGGTGCCGACGTACCTGGCCGACCAGTTCGCCGGCGCGCTTGGGGCGGACATCGATTGGGTGTACGTGTTGCCGTGGGTTGTTCGTGTGGCCGCCATCGCGTGGTTCGCATTCCTCGTCGTCACGGTCCGAAACGATCCCGACGGCAGGGGCTTCCATGACCTCGCCAGCCGGTCGATGGTCGTGGAGGACCAGGGTTGATGCGCCGATGCGACGGCTAGAATCGGTCCGCGCATGACAGATGACGCCGAAGGCCGCACGACGCCGATCCGCGTGCTGATTGCCAAGCCCGGCCTGGACGGCCATGACCGCGGTGCCAAGGTGCTCGCCCGCGGCCTGCGCGACGAGGGGTTCGAGGTCATCTACACCGGCCTGCGCCAGACGCCGGAGATGATCGCCGACGCCGCCGAGCAGGAGGACGTGGACGTCATCGGCATGTCGATCCTTTCCGGCGCGCACATGGCCCTGCTGCCTCGCACCGTGACGCTCGTGCGGGAGCGCGGTATGGACGACGTCCTGATCGCGGCCGGCGGGATCATTCCCGATGCCGACGTCGCGAAGCTCAAGGAGGCGGGGATCGCCGAGATCTTCGGGCCGGGGACGAGCATCGGGCAGATCGCCCGCTACTTCCGCGAAAACGCCCGCCGGGGACGATGAGCGACCTGGTGGCCGACCTCGCCTCGGGCGAGCGGCGGCCGCTGGCGAGGTTCCTGACCCGCATCGAGGCCGGCGATCCTGAGCTTCGCCCGATCCTGCCCGACCTGTTCAAGGCCGGGCGCGGCGGCCACGTCATTGGCATCACCGGGCCACCGGGCAGCGGGAAGTCGACGTTGGTCAACGCGTTGACGACGGAGTGGCGGCGCCGCGGTCGTCGAGTGGGGATCCTGGCGGTAGATCCCAGCTCTCCGTACACCGGCGGTGCGGTGATGGGGGACCGCATCCGGATGATGGAGCACGCCGCGGACCGCGATGTGTTCATGCGTTCCATGGCCTCGCGTGGGGAACTGGGCGGCCTTGCCGGTACCACCTGGCTTGCGGTCGCGGCGTTGGATGCGGCCGGATTCGACCCGATCGTGATCGAGACCGTGGGCGCGGGTCAGAGCGAGGTCGAGATCGCACGCCTTGCCGAGTCGACAGTCGTGGTCGAAGTCCCCGACATGGGCGACGAGGTGCAGGCCATCAAGGCAGGCCTGCTGGAGGTCGCTGACGTCATCGTCGTCAACAAGGGCGACCGGCCAGGAGCCGATCGGGCCGCTCGGCAGTTGCGCGCCATGCTGTCGACGGCCGGCGGGCGCATTCGGCGCCAGCCGCCACCGGTCCTGCTCACCACGGCCACGACGGCCGACGGCGTGGCCAAGCTCACCGATGCCATCGATGCCGATCGCTCGCGTGCTCGCGAGCCGTCCCAGGCACGCGATCGGGCCCGGCACCAGATCCGCCGGGCGCTGGCGGACCTGGCGCTGGCGAGGGCAGAGGCGCGCGGTCCTGGCTGGGAGGCCGCGCTGGAAGCTGTCGCCGAACGAAG
>DASSCW010000018.1:0-2241 GCA_035697465.1 Candidatus Limnocylindria bacterium
GATCGAGGTGAAGCGACGACGGCTCATCCTGGTCGGCGACGTGCCGTCGCCCGCGAATCCGCCTTCCGGCTGCCGCTTCCACACGCGCTGCTGGCTGCGCCGCGAGCTCGGCAACCCGGAACGCTGCGTCACGGAACGCCCGACGCTGCGCTCGCTGCTCCCCGAGCACTCCACCGCCTGCCACTTCGGCGAGGAGCTGGTCCAGGCCTCCCGCAGGGACGAGCTGATGACCTCGGCCTCCAAGGCCACCACCGGTCGCACGGTAGCGGCGGAGGCGGATCTCGCGCCGCCCATCGTCGACATGCCCACCGACACCGGCATGTTCGACCCGGGCAGCACCGTCGACGAGGAGCCGGGCGGTCAGATACGCTGACCGGCGTGGAGTTCCGGATCGCGCTGGCGCAGTACGCGCCGCGCCTGGGCGAGGTCGACGCGAACCTGGAGCTGGCCGATGGCTGGCTGCGCCGCGCTACCGCCGAGGAGGCGCAGCTCGTCGTCTTCCCGGAGCTGGCGCTCAGCGGCTACCTCCTCTCCGACCTCGTGCCGGAGGTGGCGATCCGCGCCACGGATCCGCGGCTGACAGCCCTCAGCGCCGGCGCGCCGGGCGCGCTGGTCGCCATCGGCTTCGTGGAGGAGTCGGACGATCACCGGTATGCCAACAGCGCGGCGCTGCTGCGCGACGGTGAGCTGCTGGCGGTGCATCGGAAGGTCTATCTGCCGACCTACGGGCTCTTCGACGAGGGCCGATTCACCCGGCCCGGCGATCGGATCCGGACGCAGGACGTGGGCGAGCCACTCGGTCGCATCGGCCTGTCTGTCTGCGAGGACTTCTGGCACCCCAGTCTGCCCATGCTCCAGGCCCAGGAGGGAGCGTCGCTGCTGCTGAACATCGCCGCCGGCCCGGCACGTGCTCCTGGCAGCGCTGCCGGCACCCGGGCGATCGCCGGCTGGCACAAGATGCAGGACACCTACGCCCTGCTGGGCACGGTGGCGATCGCCTTCTGCAACAGGGTCGGCAACGAGGAGGGGCTCACCTTCTGGGGAGGCTCGCGCATCCTGGGCGCCGACGGCTCGGTCATCGCAGAGGGTCCCCTGTACGAGGAGGCGTTGGTGGTTGGCTCGCTCGAGACCGATGACCTGCGCATGCAGCGTTACCAACTGCCGCTGCTGGCCGACGAACGGCTGGAGCTGGTGCGGCGTGAGCTGGACCGCCTCATCGCCGAACGGGCGGACGTGCCGGGGCCAGAGGAGGTCGCCGGGTGACGCGCGCGCAGGAGGAGGCGCCGCTGCCGGCCATCGACGCGGCCCAGGCGGTGGAGGTCATCTCCGGCTTCATTCGCGCCCAGCTGGAGCAGACGGGCTTCCGGCGGCTGGTGGTGGGCCTGTCGGGCGGCGTCGACTCCGCGACCACCGCCTTCCTGGCAGCGCGGTCGGTCGGTCCTGACAGCCTGCTGGCGGTTCGGATGCCCTACCGCACCTCCTCGCCGGAGTCCGAGGCAGATGCCCTGAGCGTGGTCGAGGCGCTCGGTTGCCAGACCGAGCTGGTGGACATCAGTCCGATGGTCGATCCGATGCTCGCGCTCATCACCGGCGATGAAGCGGCCACGCGCGTGCGGCGCGGCAACGTGATGGCCCGCGAGCGAATGATCGTCCTCTACGACCGGTCTGCCGCCTTCGACGGCCTGGTGGTGGGCACCTCCAACAAGACGGAGGCCCTGCTCGGCTACGGCACCCTCCACGGCGACATGGCTGCTGCCATCCAGCCCATCGGCGACCTGTACAAGAGCCAGCTGCGCGCGGTGGCGGAGTGCCTTGGCGTGCCGGAGCAGATCCTGTCGAAGCCGCCATCGGCGGACCTGTGGCCGGGCCAGACCGATGAAGGCGAGCTGGGTGCCTCGTACGACGAGCTCGACCGCATCCTGTACGCCCTCGTGGACCGACGCTGGGGCAGGGACCGATGCGTCCGCGCCGGCCTCCCGGCCGGCCTGGTCGATCGCGTGGCGCGCACGGTGGCGCGCATGGAGTACAAGCGGCAACTCGCGCCGGTCGCGAAGGTGTCGCTGCGCACGCCGGGCATCGATCACCTCTACCCACGGCGGCGCCCCGGCTCGCGACGTGACTGACGACCCAGCGCACGGCCGGCTCCTGGTCGTCGGCACCCCGATCGGCAACCTTGGAGACCTGTCGCCGCGCGCCGCCGATGCATTGGGCAGCGCGGACCTGGTGGTCGCCGAGGACACC
>DASSCW010000019.1:0-13564 GCA_035697465.1 Candidatus Limnocylindria bacterium
AGGGTCCCATAGGCGGTGGCGCAAAAGTCCTACTGCACCGGACCCAACCGTAGTACCCGCGGCGTCGCTCCGCGTCACCACAATCCGCGACTGGCCACGCTCGCAGGCCGAGCGAGCGTCGGTGCTAGAATCGGCCCCCGCCCGCCGCAAGATGGCCCGCGCGTGCGCGGATTCTGCAAGGTGCCAATGATCGAGCGTCCGCGCCAGCGTCATCCGGCGGTGGCAGCGTTCCTTTCGTTCCTCTTCCCGGGCCTCGGCCAAGCCTACGCAGGCGACCGACGATTGGCCGCGCTGCTGGCCGTGCCCGTGCTCGCGCTGATCGTGACCGCCTTGGTTGCGTTCGCGCTGGGCGGCAGGCAAGCGGTGAACAGCCTGCTGTCGGCCTCGTTCCTCACGGCCCTGGTGGCGCTTGACATCGCACTGATGGCCTGGCGCATGTTTGCGATCGCCCAGGTTGGCTTCGCGCAGCCCGCCACACCTGGGCCCGCCGTCGTCGCGAGCGCCAGCCCTATGGGCTCAAACGAGCTCGTCTCCGCCCGGCGCTGGGGCACCATCCTGCTGGTTGTGGTGCTGCTGGTCACCACCATCGGCATGCATGCCTGGGCTGGCCTCCTGGTCGGGCAGCTGAACACCACCCTCGGCAACGTCTTCTCGGGCGGCGGGCACGGCGCACAGCCCTCCAGTGGCCCGGACGACGGTCCCCTGAACATCCCCGAGTACTCCTGGGATGGCTCCGATCGCATCAATTTCCTGCTGCTGGGAATCGATGCCGGCGGCAGCCGCACGGAGGAGCTCACCGACACGATCCTGGTCGTGAGCATCGACCCCGTCGGCAAGACGGCCGTCATGGTCTCGGTCCCGCGTGACACCGGCTTCATGCCGCTGCCGGACCGGAGCGTCTACCCCGATGGCGTCTATCCGAGGAAGATCAATGCGCTCTACTCGGACGTGCGCGACGACCCCGGCCGCTGGTGCCCTGACCTGTCGGCCGACGCCGCTGAGGCGTGCGCGTTGCGCACGGTCCAGAGAACTGTCGGCCTCTACCTCGGGATCTCCCTCCAGTACTACGCCACGATCGATCTCGAGGGATTCACGCACATGATCGACGTGGTCGGCGGTCTGACGCTGTGCCTGCCCGGCAGGCTGGTCGACGCCACCTACAACGGGCCGGGCGACACGTGGGGCCCGGCGCGCGGCGTGGAGCTGCCGCAGGGGTGCAGCCAGTACGACGGCCAACACGCCCTGGCCTACGCGCGCGCCCGCAAGGGCTACATCGAGATGCCCGATGGCAGCCGGGAGCAGCTCGACGACTTCAAGCGTGCGGACCGGCAGCAGAAGGTGCTGCTGGAGCTGCGGCGCGAGTTCGCTCAGCTCGACATCTTCTTCGAACTGCCGGACATGCTGGAGGCTATCGGTTCGACGGTCGCGACTGACTTTCCGCGAGCGAAGGCCGGCGACCTTGCCTCCCTGCTACCGCTGATCACCGGTCCTGACATCGAGCGCGTGGTCCTGGACCTGCCGACATACGTCGATCCACCGCTGCAGCCAAACGTGAACTACATCCTGATCCCACGGCGAGATGACATCCGGGCCGAGATGCGTCGGCTGTTCGGCGCGGATTACCTCGAGGGCTGGTACCTCGCCACTCGACGGGCAGGTCCCGAAAGCTAGGTTGCCAGCGCCGCCAGCAGCACTCCGGCCGCTCCGAGCAGGGCCGAAGTCACCCATAGCGTCAGCATCACTGCACGCGGCGAGAAGCCGCGCACCAACAGCCGATGGTGCACGTGACGCCGATCAGGAGCGAACACAGGGTGCCCGGCCAGCACACGGCGGACAATCACCCGCCCCGTATCGGCCAATGGCAGCGCAAGCACAACCAATGGAATCCACGGAGCGGCGCCAGTGGGATGCGTCTGCGTGAGGCCGATGGCGACGGCCGCAAGCAGGAAGCCGAGCAGCATCGAGCCGGTGTCGCCCATGATGATCGTGGCCGGAGGCAGGTTGAAGCGGAGGAAGCCAAGCACCGCCCCTGCCGCTGCGGCGAGCACCGGCAGCAGCGGATCCCCACCTCGCAAGGTCAGGCTGATGGCTGCGAAGGCGCAAGTGGCGATGAACGCGATGCCAGCGGCCAGGCCATCAAGGCCATCAATCAGGTTCAGGGCATTGATCACGCCCACCAACCAGGCGACGGTCAGTGGCAGCGACCAGACGCCGAGTTCCAACCTCCCCCAGGGGCCATCCAGGTGGTCGATCGAAAGGCCAAGGCCATAGACCACCATCGCGATGGCGATCTGCCCCGCCAGCTTCGCCCGCGCCCGCATGCCCTGCAGGTCGTCCAGCAGCCCGATGCCGGCGATGAGGGCGACCCCAACCAGCACGGCGGGAAGCGTGCCGAGGTCGACGCCGAGCCGGCGGCCCATCAGGCGAGCCACCACCAACGCGGCCCCGATGCCCAGGTAGAAGGCGGCGGCGATCGCGACGCCCCCCAGCCGGGGTAGAGGAACACGATGCTGCTTCCGTGCTTCGGGCACATCCAGGAGCCCGGCTCCATGCGCAGCCCCGCGCACGAGGGGTGTGAGCACCAGCGCCGCCGCGAGGGCAATCATGAGCGCTGTCGAGGAGGTCATCTGGCGAGACCGACCGGTCTCAGCGCTCGACGCGGTCGAGGATGCCCAGGAAGGAGCGCCACGGGCCCACGTCGGCAACGTAGTGCGATGACAGCGCCCCGTGCAGCTGCGCCAGGTGGTTGTGGTCGTGCACGACCCACGTCGCCAGCAGCTCCGCCATCGTCACGCGGCCGAGCGTCGGGTGAAGGCCCTCGCGCGGAAGGTCCTCATTGGTGAGGCGCAGCGCATCGAGCGCGGCGAGGTTGGTTGCCCGGAGCTTTCCGAAGTGGTCCGCCACGGCATCGGTCCCAAGGCCGGCGTAGCGATCGGTCTGGTCCCCGTGATCAACCGGCGGGAAGGGCCGGACAGGACCATCCTCCATGATCATCCGCGCTCGGATCATCCAGTCCGTCTCCTCGACATAGGCGAGGTGGCAGACGACCTGGTGCGCGCTCCACTCGCCGTCGGCCGGCTTGGCGGCCAGCCATGCCTCCGGCTGTCCGGCGACGAGGTCGTGGAGCACGAACGGCGTGCGCCGTAACGCGTCGCGAGCTTCGCCGAGATCGAACGTCATGAGGCTCCTGGACGAAGGAGATGGTCGGGGCGACTGGATTCGAACCAGCGACCTCCTGCTCCCAAAGCAGGTGCGCTACCAGGCTGCGCTACGCCCCGAGGCGGCGCTCAGGATAGCGCCTGCGATGAAGCCCAATCGTACGGGCTGCTTCGCGCAGGTAGACTCTCCCGCCATGCCGACGAGTGAGCTGCCCATGCATCCACCGACATCCATCCCGCCCCCGCGCGTGCGAAGACTCCAGGTGGGGTTGCTTGCGATCTGCCTGACGGCCGTCTCCTGCACGGCGGCACCTGCGTCATCCGGATCAGGGGCCACCTCCGGCGACCCGTCGGCGGCATTGGCCTCGCTCGTCCCGAGCGCGTCGCCAAGTCCGGAACCGACCCCCGGCGATGCGACATCTGCAGCCGGCCTCGCATTCATCCGACCGGTCGACGGCGTCGACCGGGTGTTCGTCATCGACGCCGATGGATCGGCTCGACAGGTCAGCGGGCTCAATGCGAACGACGCGCCAGGAGCGGAGCGGCCGATCTGGTCGCCGGACCGTTCGATGATCGCCTTCGCACCGCCGAAAATCGGCGCCGGGCTCGATCCACAGCTGCGCGTCGTCAATGCCGACGGAACCGCCGAGCGCCCGATCTTCGACATCGGCGAGAGCATCAACTGGTCACCTGACTCAAGCAAGCTGTTGTTCTGCGACTCGGTGTTCACGACGGACAACACGGGAGAGCCGGCCCGCATCTGGATCGCGGACGTCGCCACCGGCGACGTGAGGCAGCTGGACCAGCGCGGGACCGGTCCACGATGGGTGCCGGATGGGCAGAGCATCACGTACCACCCGGATCCCCTTCCCGACCCCCAGGGGAACGTCACCCTCTCGATTCTGTCGCTCGACGACGGTCAGCCGCGCCGGCTCGCGGAGGGCTCGGGCGGCTGGTGGGCACCCGACGGCAGCGGCTTCCTGGCAACCCGTGACGGTGGGCTCTGGCTCCACCAGCCGGATGGCTCAGATCCTCAGCCTCTCGTCGAGGGCGACCAGCCGGTCTGGTCTCCGCGAAGCGATCGAATCGCGTATGCCGGACTGGACCAAACTGGCACATTCGCCGTCGGGGTGATCGACCTCGAGGGTGAGGTCATCTGGTCCGATGTGGTCGGCAGCAACCCGGCATGGTCGCCGGACGGCACCAAGCTGGCCGTCGAGGTGGGGACCGTTGACTTCATGATCCACATCCTGGATGCCACCAACGGCGCGCTCTTATGGCAGCTGGAGGGCCGCCAGCCGACCTGGTGAGCCGGTAGCTTCGCTGATGATTAGCGTCATCGGCCTTCGCATCAGGAGTCCGTCCCGGTCCTCAGCAAGCGGTCGACGACCTCCAGATAGTGCGTGGCCTGCGCGCTCCACGCGTAAGACGCGGCCTGGCGATGTGCCTCCGCGCCGAGCCGAGCGGCCGCAGCGGGATCGGCGGCCAGCTGTCGAATGGCCTCCGCCAATGCCGCCGCGTCTCCGCCGGGCACGTAGCGGACCGCGTCCGACGTGAAGTGCGCCCGCACGGTCGACAGGTCGCTGGCGATCGTCGGCACGCCCATCGCGGCGTACTCGAGCAGCTTGGTGCTAAGCGAGTACTGCAGGTAAGGCTCCTGGAGGGAGGGCACCAGCCCGATGTCAGCGCCCGCCAGCAGCCCTGGCAGGGCGTCCATGGGAACGCGGCCATGGAGGTGGACGCGGTCGGATGTGCCGGTCCTCGCAATGACAGCCTCGACCTGCAGCCGAAAGGGCCCGTCGCCGTAGACGTCGAGCCGGTGCGGCAGCACGTCGGCATCGAGCAGCGCGACGGCTTCGACGGCCACGTCCAGCCCGTAGATCCGCTGCAGGTTCGAGTGATGGACGAGGCGCAGCTGGCCGTCGTCCATGAACTCGCGTCGCGGATGGCGCGCAGGGTCGAAGAGGCGCGTGTCCGCCGAGTTCATGACCACCGAGATCTTCTCCGGCGGCACCCCGCGGCCGATCGAAAGTTGGCGAAGCGGCTCATGCACGGTGATCAGCTCGGTCGCGAGGCCGGCTGCGGCTTTCGCGGAAAGCGTCACGGCGGGCAGGAGCGGCCGGAGCAGCGGGTGCGAGAAGCGATCCCGGAAGAACTCCGGCATGTCCTCGTGCAGGTCGAGCAGCACCGGCACGCCGTTGAGCCGGATCGGGAAGGCGGCGAACGCCAGGAAGTCCGGGACGGTCGCGACCTGGATGAGCCGATACCGCCGGCGCCGGTGCTCGCGGGTCAGTCGGATCGCCGCCAGGCCGGCGAAGGCCAGGTACTCCGCCATGTGCCCGGCGAAGCCGGTGAACGCGCGGTTGACGGGCAGGCGCACGATGCGCATCGTCCCGTCCGATTCCTCGGCCGCCTCGCCGGGCATGCGCAGGCAGAAGACGTCCACCTCGTGTCCGGCGTCCCGCAGCGCGTCGCTCTGCCGGCGGATGCGTGGGTCTCCCGGGTACACCGCGTGCACCACCATCGCGATCCGGCTCATTCGGGCGGCACGGCCTTCACCTCGTTCCAGAGGTCATCCTTCTCATCGGCTGAGAGGTCGACCAGGACCTGCCCGCGTGATGCCGCCAGCGCCTCCACGCGCTCGTAGCGCTCGATCCAGCGCCGATTGGCGGCCCGCAGGGCCTCCTCCGGATCCAGCTTCAGCCAGCGCGCCAGGTTGACGGCCGCGAACAGCAGGTCGCCAAGTTCGTGGAGGCGCTCGTCGCGGGCGTCGTCATCCATTGCTGCCGCCGCGTGCAGCTCCGCCAGCTCCTCATCGACCTTCTCCCAGACGCCCTCGATCGCCGGCCAGTCCCAGCCGAGCGACGACGCTCGCTCCTGGATCTCGCGACTGGCGGGCAGAGCGGGCAACGCCCGGGCGATGCCTGCGAACGGCGACGGGCTCGTGCCCGCATCGGCTCGCTCGCCGGCCTTGATCGATTCCCAGTTGCGCAGCACCTCGGCCGCGTCCGCCACCTCCACGTCGCCGAACACGTGCGGATGGCGGCGAACGATCTTGGCCCCGAGGCGTCGGTAGACGTCGGTCAGGTCGAAGGAGCCGTCCTCGGCTGCCAGCTGCGCGTGCAGGATCACCTGCAGGAACAGGTCGCCGAGCTCCTCGGCCAGGTCGGCGGGGCGGCCGCGTTCGATCGCGTCGACCGTCTCGTAGGCTTCCTCCAGGACGAACGGACGCAGGCTGTCGTGGGTCTGCTTGCGGTCCCACGGGCAGCCATCCGGCGCGCGCAGGCGCGCGGAGATCGCCGCCATGCCATGCGGGCTGGCCAGGTTGTCGAGCGGCGAGAGCGCCGGCACCAGCCAGTCGCCCTCGGCCAGCTCGTCGTCGGCGATGCTGGACAGCGGGCGAGGATCCCCAACTGGCAGCGGGCGGACGAGGTGAGCGGCGGGATACAGGGCGCGCAGCACATCGCAGGCCGTCCTGCGGGAGTGGCGCCCGGCCAGGACCGGAACAGCATCGGACCCAGGAGTCGGGTCCGCCGACGAGCGCAGGATGAGAAGCGGCAGTGACGGGTCGAACGCGATCGCGCTCATACGATCGGCGGCAACGGCCTGGACGCCATCCGCCGGATCAATCCCGGCTACGGCCAAGAGCGCGTCGAGGGTGCGGCCGGCCATCTCCTCCGCCCTCAGGCGGCGGTGGTCGTCGACGTGAACTCCGTGTCGAGCCAGACGCCCGCTTCGTCCCTCAGCTCCTGAAGCCAGCGGCTGAAGCCGCTCGTGCCCACCGAGTTGCGCCTGGACTCCGACACGAAGCGCAGGTCGGCGGTGTCCAGCAGCTTGAAGATGTAGGTCCCGTTCGCGGTGACCACCGGGTCGGAGATCTCGCCGATCTCGGTCATGTCGAAGATCGCCCGATCGCGCAGGGCGTCGAACTGGTAGGGGATGACCCAGCCCAGGTCGCCTTCCTTCCGCGCGCTGGTCACGTCCTCGCTTTCAGCCAGGGCGACCTCCCCGAACGAGTCGGGGTCGTCCCGCACCCGCGCCAGGATGCGGTCCGTCAGCTCGGCGGCGCTCGTCCGTCGATCGGTGATCTGGATGATGTGGTAGCCGAAGTCCGATCGGACCGGCCGGCTCACGTCACCGATCTCCAGCTCGAGGACCGCGTCCGCGAATTCGGGGACGAACTGGTCCTGGAGCGTCACCGGGTCGTACCACCCCAGAAAGCCGCCGCGATTCGCAGATCCCGTGTCGTCCGACTCCTCGGCCAGCACCCACCAGTCAGCGTCCGGCTCCAGCGCCCGGTTCCGCAGCTCGCTTGCCGCGCGGCGCGCCGCGCGCCATTGCTCGGGGGTGGCTTCGGACTGGTCCTGCTCGCCCGGGATGGGCTGAACGAGCAGGTGCCTGATGCGCTGCTTCGGGACTGGGATGCCCTCATCCGCAGTCACGAAGATCTGCGCGACCTTGCGCTGGGGCTGGTAGGCCTTGACGACCGACGTCGAGAAGAACTCCTGGACCTGCAGCCGGAACACCTCGTCCCGGACGTAGTCGAAGTAGATGTCGTCGGTGACGCCCACGCTCGTAAGAAACTCGTCGAGCAGCTCGTCGCGGCCGGCGGACTGGCGGTCGTCCACCTTGAGCAGGAACCAGCCGGTGTCGTTCTTGATCGGCCCGACCACCTCACCGGCTTCGGCGTCGCCGGCGGCGTCGAAGTATTCGCCGAACTGGCCGTCGATCTCCTCGACCCAGCCGAGCAGCCCGTTGCGCTGCGCCGACGGGTCGTCGCTGCGGTTGGTGGCAAGCTCCGCGAAGTCGGCGCCGGCGTCCAGCTCGGCCTTGATCGCGTCGATGTCGGCCTTCGCGTCGGCCCAGTCCTGGTCAGTAGGCTCGTCACCCGGCGCGGCGCCGGTGTCCTTTTCCGGCACGCTCATGATCAGTGAGAGCTGCTTCCGCTCCGGTTGCTGGCGCCGCTTGTCGATCTCCGCCTGGACCTCTTCGGCTGTCGGCGCACCTCCGAGCTCCGAGGCGCGATTTTCGAGGACCATGCCGACCACCAGGGAATCGGTCCCGACCTGCTCCACGTTGCCAAGCGCGCCGTCCACGGCCTGGAGCTGCTGCTGCACGATGTCGTCACGCATCCCGCCCGCGTGCGCCTGCAGGTCGACGGCGGTCGCCTGCAGCTCGGCGGCGACGATCTGGATGCGCTGGACGAGCTCCGCGCGCCGGACGGGAGTGCCATCGACCAATGCCGCCTGGCGCAGATTGCCCTCGTAGAACGCGCTCCAAGCGGCGGCGGCGAAGATGCCGACAGCCACTGCGATAGCGAGCGCGAAGCCGGCAACGATCAGCTGCTGCGAGCGCAGCTCGTCCTGCCACCGCGGACGATGCTTGCGGTCGAGGACGGGTCGGTTACGGAAGGACATGCTCGGGGCGCCTCGCGAAGCACGCAGAAATAGGACCGATTCGGCTGGGCGAGGGTGAATCCTAGCCGATGGACCTCTCCAACGCCACCGATGCGGGTCCTGTCAGGATCAGCGTCGCCAGATGGCCTCGGCGATGGCCGAGAGGCGCAGCTTGATCACCACCAGCAGGGCCTCGGCGACGATGCCGCCGCTCATTTTCGAGCTTCCCGCGACGCGCTCCCTGAAGATGATCGGCACCTGCACGATCTTCGCGCCGCGCCGGTGCGACCACCAGGTCATCTCGACCTGGAAGCCATAGCCGCTCGCGTTCGCGTCGCGCAGCCGGACCGCCTCCAGCAGCTCGAAGCGCCAGGCTTTGAAGCCGCCCGTCAGGTCCCGGTACGGCAGCAGCAGCACGGTCCGTGCGAAGAGCGTCCCGGCGCGGCTGATCAGCTGCCGATGGAGCGGCCAGCCCACGGTGCCACCGCCGCGGATGTAGCGCGTGCCGAGCGACAGGTCGGCGTCGCGCATCAGCGGAGCGAGCAGGCGCGGGAGGTCGGCCGGGTCGTGGCTGAAGTCGGCGTCCATCTGCACCACTGCCTTGACGCCGGGCTGGCCGAGCGCCCAGCGGAATCCATGGCGGTAAGCCGCGCCCAATCCTTCCTTTCCGGGCCGATGCAGTACCTGCACGCGGGGTTCGCGTGCGGCGATGGTGTCGGCCATGACGCCGGTGCCGTCCGGCGAGTTGTCGTCGACGATCAGCAGTTCGGCCTCCGGCAGCGCCTTCAGGATGGCGGCCGTGATGCCTTCGACGTTGTCGCGCTCGTTGTAGGTCGGCAGCACCACCCAGACACCACGACCCGCAGCCAGGCCGACCGGTGCGGCGGCAATCGCCTGCGCCTCGGCGGCTTCGGAGGTCATGCCGTCAGCGCCCGATACCCAGGTAGGAGATCCCGGCGGCGCTCACCTTCTCGGGGTCCAGCGCGTTACGCCCATCGACCAGGAGCTCGAGTCCGGGAAGGGTCGTCAGGTCGAGCCGCAGGTACTCTCCGTGCGCGGCCTGCAGGATCGCGACGCGCACCGGGCTGGGCTGCGCCACGTCCCACGGCTCGAATCCCCGTGCCGCCAGGTGCGCGGCGTCGTAGTACGGGTCGTGGCCGAAGACTCGGGCGCCCGCCGCCCGCAGCGCATCCCGCAGGGCGAAGGCTGAGCTGAAGGCATCCTCACGCACATCCCCACGGTAGGCGATGCCGAGGACGAGAACCGGCACGTCGCGCAGCGACCCGACGTGCTCAGCGATCCGGTCGACCGCCCAGGCCGCCATCCCGTCGTTGACCTCACGGGCCAGCGGCGGAAGGCGAAGGTCCGGCTCTCCGTTGGCGAGGAGCCGAGGGTAGACCGGGATGCAGTGGCCACCCACGCCGACGCCGGGCTGGTGGATGTGGCTGTACGGCTGCGAATTGGCGGCGTCGATCACTTCGCCGATGTCGATCCCTCGCTTCGCGGCGTAGCGGGCGTATTCGTTGGCCAGCGCGATGTTGACGTCGCGGTAGGTCGTCTCGGCCAGCTTCGTCATCTCGGCCGCCTCGGCGCTCGACAGCGCGCGGATCTCGGTTCCCTCGTCGAGCGCCCCCGTGTAGAAGCGCTCGGCTCGATCCCTCGACTCAGGCCCGATGCCGCCCACGACCTTCGGGTAGCGGCGCAGGTCGAGCAGCACCCGGCCCACCAGCACTCGCTCCGGGGAAAAGGCGACGAACAGGTCGCGCTCCAGGGTCAGGCCGCTGTTTCTCGCCAGGACGGGTGCCAGCCGCTCACGGGTGGTACCTACCGGCAGGGTGGTCTCGAAGGCGACGAGCGTGCCAGGCCCTATGAACCTGCCGATTTCGTCCGTGGCGGCGTCAATGGCCGTGAAGTCGACAGCGCCTTCAGGGAACAGCGACACCGGCACGATAACCACGACCACATCGGCATCGCCAAAGGCGTCGGCGGGGTCGACCGTGGCGGAGAGACCCCCGGCGGCGACCAGCTGCGGGACCTGCGCGACGACCTCGGGCTCGTCGTCGTGCGGCGGGCGCCCGGAGTTCAGCGCCTCGACAATCGAAACGTCGATGTCATAGCCGATGACCGCGTGGCCGCGCGAGGCGTACTGCACCGCCAGCGCCAGGCCGATGTGCCCGAGGCCGACGACCGCCACCCTCATGCCAGCACCGCCTCCAGCGACGCGCCGGACAGGGCCGTACCCGTGTTGGCGGCCTCCACCAACGCGCGGGCCAGCTGCAGTGCGACCAGCGCCTCGCGCGGATCGACCGGCGCGAGGCCACCCTCGCGCACGGCCGCGGCAAAGGCTTCCAGCTCGACCACCAGCGGCTCGCGCCGGGCAATCGGGCGTGCCTCTACTGGCCCGGCGCTCACGGTGCCGACGGCCGGATTGGCGACGAAAACGAGCTCCTGGCTGATGTAGTCGGCGCGGTACATGCCACGCTCGCCGGTGACGGCGATGGTTCGGACCTTGGTCGGCGTCAGCCAGTTGATGTCCAGCAGCCCGACCGCCCCGTTGGCGAACTTCAGGACACCGACGAACAGATCCTCGTGGTCGGTATGGATGCGCTGTTCGGTCTCGGCATACAGGCGCACCGGATCGGAGCCGAGCAGGAAGCGCATGACGTCGAGGTCATGGGGCGCCAGGTCCACCACCACGCCCACGTCGCGGATCCGGTCCGGAAACGGGCCGAGCCGCGTGGCGGTGACCTGGAAGATGCGGCCCAGCTCGCCCGCCTGCAGGCGCCGTCGGAGCTCCACCACGGCCGGGTTGAAGCGCTCGATGTGGCCGACGCTCAACAGCCGTCCGGCATCCGCCGCCGCGGTGATCATGCCCTCCGCCTCTGCCCGCGTGGCCGCGATCGGCTTCTCGACCAGGACGTGCGCCCCCGCCTTCAGCGCGGCGACGGTCAGGTCATGATGCAGCGAGGTGGGGGCTGCCACGCTCACCAGGTCGAGCTCCTCCTCGGCCAGCATGGCGGCGGCATCGGCGTAGCCGCGCACCGAGCGCTCGTCCGTGCAGGCGCGGAGCGTGTCCGGTCGCGGGTCGGCGACGGCGACCAGCTCCACCAGGCCGATCTCTTCGTCCCAGACGCGGGCATGGTTGCGACCCATGCTGCCCAGACCGATGACGCCGGCGCGCAGCGAGCCCTCTGCATCCCCGATCATGCCGAGACCTCGGCCGGCAGCGAACCCAGCGCCTCGGCAACCTCGTTCACCGCGTCGATCACGGTCGACACGTCGTCGTCGCTCAACGCCGGGTGGACAGGGATGGAGAGAACCTCGCCTGCCAGCCGCTCGCTGACCGGGAATCGCGCGTCGCCGTACCCAAGGGCCTGGAAGGCCTTCTGGCGATGAACCGGAATCGGGTAGTAGACGCCGGTCCCGATGCCGCGCTCGGCGAGGTGCGCAACGAACTCGTCGCGCTGCGCCACGCGCAGCGTGTACTGGTGATAGACGTGCGTGACCCCGTCCCGGGCTCGAGGAACCACGACGCCCCGCAGCTCGGCGTCGTAGCGAGCCGCGATCTCGCGCCGTCGGGCGTTGAAGGCGGGCAGCTTCGTGAGCTGCGCCAGGCCGATGGCGGCGTGGATATCGGTCATGCGGAAGTTGTAGCCGAGGGTGTCGTGGTGGTAGCGCACCGTCATCCCGTGCTCGCGCAGCAGCCGCACCCGCTCCGCCAGACTCTCATCGGCGGTGGTCAGCATGCCGCCCTCGCCGCTGGTCATGTTCTTGGTCGGGTAGAAGCTGAAGCAGCCGGCTCCCCAGCTCCCGGAGGCGCGCCCATCGATCGCCGCTCCGTGGCACTGCGCCGCGTCCTCGACCAGCGCCAGGCTATGCGCCTCGGCCAATTCGGCGAGGGCCGGCAGATCGGCTGGCTGGCCATAGAGGCTGACGGGCATGATCGCCCGGGTTTTCGGCGTAATCGCCGCCGCCACCTGCGAGACGTCGATGCAGAAGTCGGTGTCCGTTACGTCCACGAAGACGGGCCTGGCGCCGGTGTACAGGATGCTGTTGGCGCTGGCGATGAAGGTGAATGGCACCGTGATCACCTCGTCCCCTGAGCCGATGCCCAGGCCCAACAGGGCCAGGTGCAGAGCCGCCGTGCCGCTGCTGACCGCGACGGCGTGCGGCACGCCAACCAGCTCGGCGAAGCGCGACTCCAGCTCGGCCACGCGCGCGCCCTGCGCCAGCAGCCCGGCGTCCATCACCTCCCACACCGCGCGGCGCTCCTCCTCCCCCAGCTGCGGTCGCGCGATCGGGATCATGCGCCGCCCCACGAGCGGTGCAGCCGTTCGAGCGCGTCCACGACGCGGGCGGCCGCATGGCCGTCGCCGAACAGCTCCGGCCGCGCGCGCTGGCGATCCATGAAGGCCGTGTCATCGAGCGCCGCGCGAAGGGCGTCTGCGTCGCCGGCTGCGACCCGGTTCCAGCCGGCGTCCACGGTCTCGACCCACTCGGTCTCGGTGCGCAGGGTGATGCACGGCACGCCAGCCAGGTACGCCTCCTTCTGGACTCCGCCGGAATCGGTGGCGATGGCGGCTGCGGAACGCTCGAGTGCCATCATCGCCAGGTAGCCGACGGGCTCCAGAGCCACCAGGTTGGGCGGCAGGACCTTTCCCGATTTCCGCAGCACGGCGGCCGTGCGCGGATGGACGGGCCAGACAACCGGTCGGTCGTCCGGCAGCATCCCCAGCAGGCCTGACAGTCGCTCGGGGTCGTCAACGTTCTCTGCCCGATGGAGCGTCAGCAGCAGGAAGCCCGGCCGCTCGGCCGCCTCCGGCGGCAAGTGCGCTCCCGCGCGCTCATCGGCCCAGCAGAACGCGTCGACCATCACGTCGCCCACGAGCTCCGCGTGATCGTCCAGTCCCTCGCGCTGCAGGTGGTCGATGGCTGTTCGGGTGGGTGCGAGCAGCAGGTCCGCCAGGTGATCCGTCACCACCCGGTTGCGCTCCTCGGGCATCTCGCGGT
>DASSCW010000020.1:0-5379 GCA_035697465.1 Candidatus Limnocylindria bacterium
TTCAAGGCGCTGTTCGAGGCCATCGAGCGCGAGCAGGAGCGGCGCGGCAACCTCTAGCCCACGGAACCGTCGCGGCGGCAGCCGCGTCTCCGCCTCCATGCGATGGCTGATCGGTGCTGCGCTGGCCTGCATGGCGCTGGCCGCCTGCGGAACCGCGACCGACCCGACACCATCGGTCCTGGACTGCGGCGTCGAAGACCAGCAGATGGGAACGAACCTCAACCAAGAGGGGCGCCAGTGCCTGCTGAACGCCTTCGAAGGTGGCCGACCGGCCAGGTTCGTCAGCCGCATGACCTCGATCGAGGGCGACCCGATCGTGCGGACCTACCTGGTCGTGAGCGCCACGCAGGTCCAGATCGAGCACGACGCCAGCCGCGACCGATTCGGCGGGACGATCGACGTGCTGCGCTGTCCCCGCATCGTGCCCGTGGCCGACTGGAACCGCGTGATGAACGAGGAGATGCGGGCCGAGGAGGTGTTCGTCGAGGACAGCTGCGAGGTGATTAGCAGCCGGCAGCCCAGCTAGTCACCAGGCCCGGCCGTCACTGATTTGCGGTTTGCGACTGGGGGTAGCGCTAAGTCTCTCGGTGCACCCGGTGCGCGACCTCCGTGACCCGGGCTAACCGTGAAAACCCGTTACGGGACGCTGCCGAGTCGCTCCGACCTACGTAGCGCTACTGCTATGCGCATCTCGCCAGTCGGGAGCACGAGGGCGAGCCACCGGCTCACGACGCCACCGCGAAGAGCTCTCGTTCGCCCTCGATGCCCTTGAGCCGATGCTGCCCGCGCGACTCGAATGTCAGGTTCGAGCCAGCCAGGAGTTCGCGGGTCACACCGGAAACGAGGACTTCGCCCGGCCGAGCCTCGTCCATGATCCGTGAGGCGACGTGCACGGCCACGCCCCGGACGTCCTCGGGCACCAGCTCCACCTCACCAGTGTGCAGGCCCGCCCGAACCTGGAGGCCGATGCTCGTCACCCGCGCTGCAATGGCCGCGGCGCACTCCACCGCCCGCGCGGCGCCGTCGAAGAGCGCGATCACGCCGTCCCCGGTCTGCTTGACGAGTCGCCCGCGATATCGGTCGAGCTCGAACTTTGTCAGCTCGTTGTGCTGCCCGAGCAGGTCGCGCCACGCCGTGTCGCCCACCCGGCGCAGGTGCTCGGTCGAGTCGACGATATCGGTGAAAAGCACCGTGGCAAGGATCCGATCGGCGCTGGCCACGCTCGGTCGCGCATAGGAGCGGGCCCCGCGAAAGTCGACTGCGATCCACGGCTTGGTCCCCTCCTCAACCCAGGCCTCGTGACCCGGCGGCAGCTCGAACATCTCACCCTCGCTGATGACGCCGGTCGTGCCATCGGCGAGCTCCACGTGCAACTGCCCGGAGACGCAATAGCCGAGGTGGTGATACATGCAGCGATCCGTGCCGGCGATCGGCCGGACGTCGTGGGTCCATCGCCAGCCGGGCTCCATGACCATGCGGCCGACCACGAAGTCGTCGAGCTCGAAGATCTCGGTGCGACCCAGAGGGTACGGCCGCACCTCGTCCGGCTGATCAAGCCGCTTGTGCTGGAAGCGGGCCATGGCCGGCATTCTGGCACGACCGGTCCAGGCTCAGCGCCAGCGGAGGGCTGGCGCCACGTGACGCAGGACGCTCTCGATCACGTGGGCGTTGTAATCCACGCCAAGCTGGTTGGGAATGGTCAGCAGGAGGGTGTCGGCGGCCGCGATCGCAGTGTCCGCCGCGAGTTGCTCGACAAGCGCGTCCGGCTCGGCGGCGTAAGTGCGGCCAAACACGGCGCGCGTCGTTTCGTCCAGGTAGCCGATCTGGTCGCCATGCTGCTGGCCGTGTCCGAAGTAGGCCCGATCTCGGTCGTCGACCAGCGGGAAGATGCTGCGACTGACGGAGACGCGCGGCTCGCGTTGGTGACCAGCGGCCTTCCAGGCTTCGCGGAACGCTTCGATCTGCTCTGTCTGCTGGATGTGCAGCGGTTGGCCGCTCTCGTCGAACTTCAGGGTGGAGGTCTGCATGTTCATGCCGAGCTGCGCCGCCCAGGCCGCGGTCGCGTTGGTGGCGGATCCCCACCAGATCCGCTCTCGCAGGGTGGGGCTATGCGGCTCCAGGCGCAGCAGACCGGGCGGATTCGAGAACATCGGCCGGGGATTCGGTTCTGCGAAGCCCTCGCCAGCAAGGAGCTCCAGGAACACCTGGCTCTGCCGGCGGGCCATCGCGCCATCGTCTTCCCCCTCGCCCGGCACGTATCCGAAATGCCGATAGCCCTCGATCACCTGCTCCGGCGACCCGCGGCTGATGCCCAGCTGCAGCCGACCGCCGGCGATGATGTCGGCCGCGCCGGCGTCCTCCACCATGTAGTACGGGTTCTCGTAGCGCATGTCGATGACCGCCGTGCCGATCTCGATCCGGCTGGTCCGCGCCCCGATGGCGGCGAGCAGCGGGAAGGGCGAGGCCAGCTGCCGGGCGAAGTGATGGACGCGGAAGTAGGCGCCGTCGGCGCCCAGCTCCTCGGCAGCGACCGCCAGCTCGATCGACTGCAGATGCGCGTCCGCCGCGGACTGCACGGCCGAGTGGGACGACGCCGTCCAATGGCCAAACGACAGGAATCCGATTCGTTTCACGGCGTCCGATTCTAGGCCGGAGCCGGGCGGGGCTCAGCGGGGCGGTAGACTCGGATCCATGCGGATCGCTCATGTCCGTGAGCGCACGGCGCCAGCGGGCAGTCCCTGGCGCTTGGCCGCGGCACGCGACGATGGGTCGAGTCCGATCGCGTGGCTGGACCTCGAGGAGGCGCGCCAGGGCCTTGTGGTCGACGATCCGCAGCGCGCCCATAACTCGCTCCTGTTCCGGAACCCGGTCACGACCCTGGACGACCACCTGGCGCGCGGCCTGCGCGTCGAGGCGTTGACGGAGATCGTGGAAGGCTACGCTCGGGCGGAGGACGACGACGAGGCGGTCCTGGTCGCCGGCGACCTCGTCTTCGGGCCACCCGTCCTGCGTCCGCCGAGCCTGCGCGACTTTTACGCGTTCGAGCAGCACGTGAAGACGATGTGGGAGCGGCGCGGCGGTACCGTGCCGGAGGCCTGGTATCAGCTGCCGATCTTCTACTTCGGCAACGTATCCGAGATTCGCGGGCCGGGCGACGCGGTGTGGCGCCCGGCTGCGTCCAGCGAGCTGGACTACGAGCTGGAGGTCGCGGCGCTGATCGACACGCCGGTGCACGACCTGTCCGCCGAGCGCGGGGAGGAGGCGATCGGCGGCTACATGATCTTCAACGACTGGAGCGCTCGCGACCTGCAGCGCGAGGAGACGACGGTGCGGCTTGGCCCGGCGAAGGGCAAGGATTTCGCCAGCTCAATCGGTCCATGGCTGGTCACGCCGGACGAGCTGTCCGACGCGCGAAGGGGCCATGGCTACGAACTGACGATGACCGCCACCGTCAACGGCCAGGAGCTGAGCCGTGGGACGTGGTCGGACATCGAGTTCAGCTTCGGGCAGATGGTGGCGCGGGCCAGCGCCGATGTCCGTCTGCGGCCCGGCGACCTGCTCGGCAGTGGCACGGTTGGAACCGGCTGCCTGCTCGAGATCAAGGACGAGCGCCTCGGCCGCTGGCTGGAGCCGGGCGACGAAGTGACGCTGGCCGTCGACCGCCTGGGCCAGCTCACCTCACCGATCGTCGCGCGACCCGGGTGATAGGCCGATGACTGCGACCGTCCCTCACACCTTCGTCGAGCGGCTGGCTCGCGTGGAACGGCGCCTCGCCGAGCATGCGGCGCGCCCGGTGCCATCGGCCCTGACGGATCCGGACCCGGGCGGCACCGAGCGCTGGGAGGCGGGCCAGGTCTGGGCGCACGTCGCCGAATTCCCCGGGTATTGGCTCGACCAGATCCGCCACGTCCTCTCCGGGGTCGAGGCCGGAGCTGCCGAGCCGATACCCTTCGGGCGCACGCACACCGATCCCGGCCGGATCGCCGCCATCGAGGAGGAGCGGCGCACCAATCCAGCTGAGCTCCTGCGCCGCACCACGGCGAAGCTGACGGAGGCGTCCGCCATGCTGGGCACGTTGCCGGCCGCCGCGTGGGACGCGCGCGGCCTGCACTCGACCCGGGGCGAGATGCGCATCTCGGACATCGTCGAGCGGTTCCTCCTGCATCATCTTGAAGAGCACGCCGATCAGCTCGACGGGCTGGAGCTGGTCACGATCGACGAGATCCGAGAGGCCGCCGCGCGCATCCGGGGCGCAGCAACCCGGACCCCGCTGCTGCGTTGGGACGAGCGCACCTGGCTCAAGCCGGAGAGCCTGCAGCCGGTCGGCGCCTTCAAGATGCGCGGCGCCTACAACGCGATCGCCTCGCTGACCGACGAGGAGCGCAGCCGGGGAGTTGTCACCTACTCCTCCGGCAACCATGCCCAGGCCGTGGCTCGCGCGGCGCGACTCATGGGTGCGCCCGCGGTCATCGTCATGCCGGAGGCGGCCCCACGGGTCAAGGTCCAGGGCGTCCGGCGCGACGGAGCCGAAATCGTCTTCACCGGGCCGGCCTCCGGCGAGCGCCACCAGGTTGCGTTGGAGCTGGTCGCGCAGCGCGACCTGGTGATGATCGAGCCGTACGACGACCGGCGCATCATCGCCGGCCAGGGCACCGCTGGCCTGGAGATCGCCGAGGACCTTCCGGACGTAACCTCCGTGCTGATCCCGGTTTCGGGCGGCGGACTCTCGTCCGGGATCGCCACCGCCGTAAAGACGTTGGCCTCCGATGTACGGGTGATCGGCGTGGAGCCGGAGCTGGCCGCCGACGCGCGCGAGTCGTTGGCAACCGGAGAGATCGTGCACTGGGATGCGTCGCTCACCACCCGCACCGAGGCGGACGGCCTTCGCGTCGAGCAGCTGGGCTGGCTGCCCTTCCTTCACCTGCGCCGCTACATGGACGAGATCGTCACCGTGACCGAGGAGCAGATGCTGGACGCCATCCGCCAGCTGGCGACCGGCGCGCGGCTGGTAGTCGAGCCGTCAGGCGCCGCGGCCATGGCCGCCCACCTGTCCGGGGCAGCTCGGCGTGCCGAGGGCGACGATCGCCGCGTGATCGTCATCAGCGGCGGAAACCTCGACCTCGGCCGGTTCGCCGAGATCCTCGTGGGCTAGTCCCCGCGCAGGCCGGTCAGGAAGCTGACGGCGTTCGCGCCGATCGCATCCACCGCATAGCCGCCTTCCTGGAGCGCCACGACGCGCGTCCCAAGGCCGGCCAGCATCGAGCCGATCTCCCGGGAGTCGGCCGTGGTGATGGCGAGGTCGCCGATCGGGTCGCGCTCGAAGGTGTCGAAGCCGAGCGACACGATCAGGGGCGCATCAGGCGCGAAGGCGCCGATGGC
>DASSCW010000021.1:0-18735 GCA_035697465.1 Candidatus Limnocylindria bacterium
TCGGGCGCGCGACCGAGCGCGTCGACGACCTCCCAGGCCGCGGTCTGCTGTCCCTCGAGGCGGTACGGGTTGATGGAGTTGACGACCACCGCCAGGCCCTCGTCACCGAGCCGGCGCACCGCCTCGAGCGCCGCGTCGAAGTTGCCGTCCACCATCACCAGCCGCGCACCGGCGGCCAGCGCCTGGGCGAGCTTCCCGCGCGCGACCTTGCCCGCCGGCAGGATGACGTGGCACGGCAGCCCTGCCGCGGCGGCATAGGCGGCGGCCGAGGCCGAGGTGTTGCCCGTCGACGCGCACACGACCGCCTTTGCGCCGGCGCTCACCGCGCGGTTCACCGCCAGCACCATGCCCCGGTCCTTGAAGCTGCCGGTCGGGTTCGTGCCCTCGAACTTCAGGAAGAGGCGCTCGAGTCCCAGCTCTTCGCCAAGCCGCCGGGCGTGGAGGAGGGGCGTGTCGCCCTCACCAAGGGTGAGCGGGAACGTCTCGTCCGGATTCGCCAGCAGCGACCGGTAGCGCTCGAGCAGGGGCTGGGATGACATGACGCCGAGTATAGAGAAGCTTGACCCGAGTACGAGAAATTGGGGCCGGACCGCCGCCCCGTTGCGTACGATCGTCGACGAGCGACGGGCGCCGCCGCGCGAGCTGCCCAGTTTGGAAGCCGGCGCGCCGAGTCAAGGGAGCGGTCCTCATGCGCCCATCCCGACGCGTCCTTGCGACCTTGGCCGGCACCGGCTTGCTGTTCAGCGCAGCCTGTGCACAGCCGATCAGCGCCGCCGCCTTCTCGCTCAGCGGTTGCCAACTGACCCTCACCTCGTTCGATGCGGACGGCACCGAGATCGACTCAGCGATCGGCGGCAGTCCGGATGCGACCCAGCAGGACCCTCTCAGGGTGAGCTGGGGCGGGGAAGTGCGGTGGACGCGAGAAGGAAGTCCGGGATCCACCGGCAACCGGAGCTGGCACGTCGACATCTTCGGCCTGCCGACGATGCTGCGCGGGACCGATAGCGCCGCCGAGTCCGACGTCGTCGAGGTCGGCGGCGGCATGCCGTTCCGGTTCACGGGCCTTTTCTATGTGTCGGGCCGGATCAGTGGACCGGACCTCAGCTGCTCGGGAAGCGGATGGGTACGGGTGCTGGGCGATCCGCTGAGCACGCTTCCGTTCACGATGGGCCTGTCGATGCTCCTCATCGGGCTGGTGCTGCTGGCGGTCGGCGCCCGCGGCCGCTGGCTGCCGGCCGTGCTCGGCGGTGCGGTGGTTGGCATGGGCGCGGCGATCCTGTCGGTGATCTACGCGACCGTGCCCATGGGCGAGGCGACGCCCGCCGTCCTCACCGCGTCCGGCATCGTGATCGGCGTGGCCGCGGGCTGGCACGGGAGCCGGCAACGGGCGGCGAGCTAGCTGGTCAGCGCCTCGTGGACGATGCGAGCCTGCTCGACCGCGTGCGCCGCCGGATATCCCTCGGCAGGGCGCGAGCGCTCAGGACGGCTGATGTCACCCAGTGGGATCTTGAACGGGACCAGGTGGCGGATCTTCGGCAGCACGAACTTGCGCGCGCCCATGTTCCGCGGCTCCTCCTGCACCCAGGCCACCCGCTCCACCCCCGGGTATCGGCTCAGCACGCGCTCGAGGTCCTCGGTCGGGAAGGGGTAGAGGCGCTCGGCACGGACGATCGCGAGCTCCGGGTGGGCGGCGCGCTCCTCGGAGGCAATCAGGTCGTAGTAGACCTTGCCGCTGCAGATGACGACCTTGCGGACGGCCCCAACCTCGGCCTCGCCCGAGGCCATCGGGTCGTCCAGGACCGATGCGAACGCCCCGTTGGTCAACTCCCCCAGCGTCGAGGACGCCTCCGCCAGGCGCAGCAGGCTCTTCGGCGTCATGACGATCAGAGGGCGCAGGTCCGGATGTCGCGCCTGGCGGCGCAGGAGGTGGAAGTACTGCGCCGGCGTGGTCGGATAACAGACCCGGATGTTGCCTTCCGCACCCAGCGCCAGGAATCGCTCCAGTCGAGCCGATGAGTGCTCAGGTCCCGAGCCCTCGTAGCCGTGCGGCAGCAGCAAAGTCAGCCGCGACGTCTGCCGCCACTTGGCCAGCCCGGCGATGATGAACTGGTCGATGATGATCTCGGCCCCGTTGACAAAGTCGCCGTACTGCGCCTCCCAGAGGACGAGCGCCTCGGGCGCGGTCACCGCGTAGCCATATTCGAAGCCGACCGCCGCGTACTCGGAAAGCGGGCTGTTGTGAAGCTCGAAGGCAGCGCTGGCGCCGGCAAGGTGATGGATCGGCGTGTACGGCTCGCCGTTCTCCACATCCCATAGGGTCTGGTGGCGCTGGCTGAAGGTGCCACGCACCGTGTCCTGGCCGGTCAGGCGGATCGGGCTGCCCTCAATCAGCAGCGAGCCGAAGGCGAGTGCTTCGGCGTGCGCCCACTCCAGCCGTCCGTCATCGCCCTCCAGCGCCGTGCGCCGCTTCTCGAGCTGCTTGGCGAGCTTCGGGTTGATGTGGAATCCGGCCGGCCACGAGTGGAGCTCCCCGTTCAGGCGTCGCAGGGTGTCCGCGTCGACTGACGTCACCGGCTCCGCAGCCGCTTCCGCGTCCAGCGACTCCGCCCCGCGATCCAGCTGGGGCTCGGCATGCTGCTTTCTGATCGCCGCCTGGCGAGTGGCCAGGTCGCGCGAGACCGCGGCGGCAGTGGCATCGGCGTCTTCCGCCGTTATCACGCGGGATGCGACCAGCGCGGCGGCGTACTGCTCGCGGACGGTTCGATGCTCGGCGATGGCGGCCGCCATCAGCGGCTGGGTGTACGCCGGATCGTCGCCTTCGTTGTGCCCGTAGCGGCGATAGCCAACCAGGTCGATTACGACATCAGCGTGGAACTTCTCGCGGTACAACATCGCCAGGCGCGCGGCGGCGAGGCTGGCCTCGGCGTCATCGGCATTGACGTGGATGATCGGGACGTCGAAGCCCTTGGCGAGGTCTGACGAGTAATAGGTCGAGCGTCCTTCGTTCGGCCCGGTGGTGAATCCGACCTGGTTGTTGGCGATGATGTGGATGGTGCCGCCGGTGGAATAGCCGGCGAGCCGCGCCATGTTGAACGTCTCCGCCACCACGCCCTGTGCGGCGAAGGCGGCGTCCCCGTGGATCAGGATCGGCAGCGTGCGATCCTGGTCGACCGTTACCAGCGTGGCGGAGCGGTCGCTCTGCTGCGCGCGGGCGCGGCCCTCGACGACCGGGTTGACCGCCTCCAGATGGCTGGGGTTGGGGGAGACGGTCACGTGCACCTCCTTGCCGGACAGGGTGGTGTGCACGCCATCGGCGCCAAGGTGGTACTTCACGTCGTCCGAGCCTCCGCGCGGCAGCCGCGCAGCGCCGCCTCCGCGACCTGCTTCGAACTCGGCCAGAATCGCCTCGTAGCTGACGCCCACGATGTGGGCGAGGACGTTCAAGCGGCCGCGATGGGCCATGCCGATCACGGCATCGCCCGTCCCGGAGTGGGCCGCACCCTCCAGGACGAGATCCAGCATCGGGACCATCACGTCCAGGCCCTCGATGCTGAACCGCTTCTGGCCCAGGTACGCACGGTGCAGGAAGCGCTCGAGGCCCTCGACCGCTGATAGCTGGCCCAAGAGTCTGAGCTGCGCATCGGCATCCATCGGGCGTCGATGCTCGCCGGACTCGATCACGCGCCTGAGCCATTCCCGCTCGTCGTGGCTGGCGATGTGCTCGACCTCGTAGGCGATGGACCCGCAGTAGGTCGCCTGCAGCTGGGGCAGGGCCTCCGCCAGCGTCGCGCCCGGGACGGCCACCCGCAGCAGCTCGGCGGGGATGGCCGCCATCGACTCCGGCGTCAGGCCCAGCGGCTCGGGATCGAGCGCGGGGTCTCCCGGCGGCTCGCTGCCCAGCGGATCGAGCCTGGCGGCCAGGTGGCCGAAGGACCGATACGCCCGCACCAGGGCCACCGCTGCCGCCACCGCCTTCGGGTCCGGACCCACTGACGCGGCCGCGGTCGGGACCGCCGGTGTGGCCTCGGCTGGTGCCGCCTCCGGCGTCGGCGGTGCGGCGGCCCCGAGGGCTTGGAAGAGGTCGCCGTAGAAGTCATCCTGCCCGCTCAGCAGCGCGTCCACCCGGCCCAGGAAGGCGCCCGACTCGGCCCCCTGGATGACGCGATGGTCGTAGGTGGAGGTGAGCGTCATCAGCCGCTGCTCGCCGATGGTGCGAATGGCGCCGGTGGCCACGATGGTGCCCTGGCCCGGCATCAACCGTGGGACCGAGGCGGTTGTGCCCAGCGTCCCCGGATTGGTCAGCGTGAGCGTGGCGCCGATCATGTCGTCCGGCGCCAGCTTGCCCGCGCGTGCCTTGGCGACAACCTCCTCGTAGCGCGCGTGGAACTCGCTGAAATCCAGACCATCGGCTCCCCGGATGACCGGGACCACGAGGAAGCGGCTGCCGTCCGATCGCTCGACGTCCACGGCCAGTCCCATGTTCACCTTCCCCGGATCAACCCGGTGGGGCGCGCCGTCAAGGTCGAGGAAGGCGTGCGTCATGGATGGCTGCTCGGTGGCAGCGCGCACGATCGCCCAGCCGATGAGGTGCGTGAAGCTGACCTTTCGCGGCGCGACCTGCGCGTTGAGGGATCGGCGCATCGCCTCCATCGTGATTGTTGAGATGTCCCGGAAGCTGGTCGCGGTTGGCACCGTCAGCGAAGCCGTCATGTTCGCGGCGAGGCGCGCTGCGGGCCCTTTGATCGGGGTCGCGCCCGGCGGCGGCGGCGGCGCCAGAGCCTCCTCAGGCCTGGGGGCGTCGGGCGCAACTGCCGAAGCGCCGCTGCCGGCGCCGTTGCCCTGTTCGGCGACCCCGTCGGGCACCGCAGTCGGCGCGAACCCGGCACCGCCGCTCTCGAACAGGACACGCCAATCGCGATCGACCGAGTCCGGGTCGCGCCGGAACTGCTCGTACAGCTCGGCGACGTAGCCCGCGTTGACGGCGTTCACCGTCTCGAGGGTGCGGTCGATGTCGGATGACTCTGGCGAATCCTGGGGTGGCATCTCGCCGCTAAGGATAGGCGTCCCGCTGCGAGTTCTTCAGGCGCGGCTCAGAGCGTCAGCCGCACGATCGGTCGCTCGCGGCGCCGGCGCGCCACCTCCGTGAAGCCCGCCCGCTCGAACATCGCCAGGGTCCCGGTAAAGATGCCCGCTGGGGCACGGCGGCCGCCGGCCGTGTCGATTGGATACCCCTCCAGCGTTCGTGCGCCGCGATCGCGCGCGTGCTGCACCGCAGCTGCCAGTAGGGCCGTGCCCACGCCGTGACGGCGCTCTCCACGCGGTAGCCAGAAGCAGACCACCGACCACGCAGACGTGTCCCCAGCTGCCTCTTCTGGCGAGGGGCGCAGCATCGGCGAGCGCAGGACGCGGCCGTATTCGGTGCGTGGTCCGACGCTGATCCAGCCAATCGGGTCGTCGCCTCGATACGCCATCAGCCCGGGCTCGGAGCCCGCCTCGGTCAGGGAATGCAATAGCGCACGGTTGCCGCGGCCACTTTTCTCGATGCCGCGCCCGAATTCCGCGCCGCTCTGCCGCCACCAGGTGCACCAGCAGTTGGCATACGCGCCGCTCGGTCCAAACAGCCGCCGGACGTCCTGCCAGCGGTCCCGCGTGAGCGGTCGGACCTCAATGGCGTCCTCGGTCACGCGCTGACCGCTCGGCGTCGCGACCGATAGGCCCGCGACTTCATGCGGCTGCCGCAGATCTTCATCGTGCACCACGTGCCCGAGCGATTGCGGGATTGGTCGAAGAAAAGCCATTTGCATTCGTCGTTGCGGCAGGCCTTGATCCTCGACCAGCTGCCATCAGCCATCGATCGCGCCAAATTGGAGAGGATGGCGCCCAGAAAGCCTTCGACGCCCATCTCGGCCGATCGCAGGCTCCAGTCCTTGGCATCCACGCCAACCACCACTGGATAGGCGGCCGCGGCCCGATTCAGCTCGGCCAGCCGCGTGTCGTCGAGTGCCTTCCCATTGTTGGCCAACCCGAGCGCGCGCAACCCCTCTCGAACCTCCAACGCGCGCTGCCAGTCGAGCTCCTCGATCGGGCCACCATCGCTCAGCCCCCTGTCGCGCAGCCAGCGCGCCAGGCGCTGCGGATCGCCGATCGCATCGCGCTGGCTTTCGATGTCGTTGGTGTTCACGAAATCCTGCAGCAGGTGCAGCTCGGCGGTCGGCGCCGGCTCGCGCTTGCCTGGCTCGGGCCAATCGATCGCGGGATCCATGCGGCAAGCCTATCACCAGTCAATGCCAGTTGAGAGGTGACGACTGCCTGAGGAAAGGACCGGGGCCTAGCCGCCCTCGTCGGAAGCGGCTGGAGCCTCATCGACCGATCGTGCGCGTGACGTGAAGCCGCGAATGAGGACGAGCACGCCGATCGCGATCACAGCCACCGGCAGTACCCAGTCGGGGATCGGCAGCCTGCGTCCGCTGATGCCGATGATGCCCTCGAAGAACACAAAGCCCGCAAGGAAGAGGCCGATGGCGGTGAGGATCTGCCAGAAGCCGTCGCGCGCCATGCGCCGGTTTCCGGCCCGCGTGCCGTACAGGAGCATCCCGACGCCGCTTCCGCCCGGTCCGACCAAGGCCCATGCGTAGGCCCAGCTCTCCCACCGATCGGTGGCGTTCTGGTAGAGGAGCACCAGCCCCACCATCGTCACGATGCTGCCTGCGATGGCCAGGCCGGAGCCGTTGCGCTGCGTCAGCCCGAAGGCCAGCATCGCCAAGCCTGGCACGATGACGTAGAACGGCCACGTGGCTGCGCCCCAGTCGACGTCCAGCCACTGGCCGATGAAGAAGATCAGGCCGACGACGATCAGCAGGCCACCGAGCCAGGCGGTGGTGGGGCTGCCGCGCCGGATGGACACCGGCAGTGGCGGCTCCTGCACACCCTCCTCGGCCGGCTCCGGCGGCGGTTCCGGCTGGGGCTCGGCTGCCTGCTCGTCGGTCATGAACCGATGCTACTGCGGGCCGCAAGCGGCTCCGTCGCCGAATCGCGCCGGGCGAGCCATTCGCTGTAGCCGCCCAGCCAGGAGCGCGCGTCGCCATCGCGCACCTCGACCACGCGATCGGCCATCCGGTCCAGGAAGTAGCGGTCGTGGCTGATGAAGACCGCCGTTCCCTCGAACGCCTCCAGCGATGACTCGAGCGCTTCGATCGACTCAATGTCCAGGTGGTTGGTCGGCTCGTCGAGGACCAGGAGGTTTGCCCCCGACAGCATCAGCAGGAGGAGCTGCAGGCGCGTGCGCTCGCCGCCCGACAGCGTCTGGATCGGCCGTCGCACCTGCTCGTAGTCGAACAGGAACGCCATCAGGCGGGAGACGGCCTGCTCTTCGGTCCCGGGATACGTGGTGCGCAGCGTCTCGATCGGCGTCAGCTTCGGATTGAGCGTGTCCTGGTCCTGCGCCAGGTAACCGATCCTGATGGACGGACCGACCCACACCTCGCCCTCGGTTGGCGCGATCTGGCCGACCAGCGTCTTCAGCATCACGCTCTTGCCGGCGCCGTTGAGGCCCACCACCCCCACCCGCTCGCCGTGCATCACCGTCACGTCGACTCCCACCAGGACCTGATGTTCGTCGAAGGCGACCACGAGATCGCGGAGCTCCGCGGCCCGCTTGCCACCGCGCTGGTGCGGGTGCAGCTCCAGCCCGATCCGCCGGCGCTCCAGCACCGGGCGCTCGATCTTGTCCATGCGCTCCACCCGTCGCTGCAGGTTGCGCGCGGCGTTCATGAGGCCCTTGTTGCTCTGGCTGGCCGGCACCGACCGAGCCCACTGGATCAGGCGACGCGACGCCTCCTCCAGTCGCTCGATCTCCTTGCGCTGCGCCATGAAGGTCTCCTGCTGGCGCTTCAGCTCCAGCTCGCGCGCCACGGCGTACGCGGTGTAGTTTCCGGGCCAGACCCGGATCTGCCCGGCGTCCAGCGACGCGATGGCGGTCACCGTCTCATCCAGCAGGTAGCGGTCGTGGCTGACCACCAGGATGCCGCCGGCGAAGCGGGTCATCAGCCACTCCAGCCGCTCGCGACCCTCCAGGTCAAGATGGGCCTCCGGCTCGTCGAGGAGGAGCAGCTGCGGGTCCTGGACGATCGCAGCCGCCAGGCCGATCAGCTTGCGCTGGCCACCACTGAGCACGCGTGTCGGCAACGTCAGCTCCCGCTCATCGAGGCCCACGTCGGCGAGCATGGCTCGCACGCGACCCTCGAACGACGGCCCTCCCGCTCGCTCGTACCGATCGAGCAGCGTCGCCTGACGGTGGAGCACGGCCTCCATCCGGGTGGCGTCGTTGTAGACCGATGGATCTGCCAGCTGCGCGTTGCACTCCGCCAGCCCGGCGTCGATCTCGCGCAGGTCATCGCGGGCGTCACGCAACGTGTCGGCGGGCGTGCGCTCGTCGCCCAACGGGTGCTGGGCCAGCATCGCGAGCTTAAGCCCTCGCTGCCGGGTGATCGTGCCCGCGTCCGACTCCTCCAGGCCGACGCAGATGCGCAGGAGGGTCGACTTGCCCGAGCCGTTCGGACCCACCAGCCCCGTCCGCGCTCCATGGGGCAGCTCAAGGTCAAGGCCGCGGAGGATCTGCCGCCCGCCGAACGCCTTGCTGATGCCGTGCAGGGCCAGCAGGGTCATCGGGAGAGCACGGCAGTCAGGGTGGCGACATCGACGTTACGGCCGGTCAGCACCGCCGCCACTCGACGGCCGGCGAGGCCGCCCAGCTCAGCGCGCAGTGCAGCGATTGGGAGGGCGGCGCTTCCCTCCACCACGAGCTGGTGGGACTGCGCGGCCCAGGCCATCGCATCGGCGATCTGCTCCTCGTCGACCAGCACCACCTCGTCCACCAGCTGCTTGCACATGCGCCAGGTGATGCTGTCGCGCTCGATGTTGCCGGACACTCCATCGGCCAGCGTCGGCGCGATTGGCATCGGCTTGGTGGAGCCCGACGCGAAATAGGCGTACATCGGCGGCGATGCAGACGGCTGCACGCCGATCAGCCGCATGCCCGGCTTGACCGCCTTCGCCCAGAGGCCGATCCCCGCGATCAACCCACCCCCGCCGATCGGCACCACCAGCGCGTCACATTCGGGCCACTCCTCGAGCACCTCGACCGCCACGGTCGCCTGGCCTGCGATCACGTCGGGGTCGTTGTAGGGAGGCACGTAGATGGCGATGCCTTCGCCGTGCCGGCGTCGCGCCTCCTTCTCAACGTCGTCGGAGTCGCGGCCGAAGACCTCGACCACGCAGCGGTCGGACTCCAGGGCGCGGAGGCGCTCCAGCTTGGCGGGGGAGACGGAGGCAGGCACCAGGACGGTCAGCCGCATCCCGTGACGGCCGGCGGCGCTCGCGACCGCGATGCCGTGATTCCCGGACGATGCCGTGACCAACCGCGCGTCGGGCTGCTCGGCCGCGATCAGCGCCACCTTATTGAAGGCGCCTCGGAGCTTGAACGCGCCGGTCGGCTGGAGGAGCTCCAGCTTCAGACGGACCTCGGCGGAGCCGCTCTCGTCGGCCAGCCGCGGGGATGCCTCAAGGGGCGTGCGGACGGCGACGCCGTCGAGCCGGTGGCGCGCGGCGAGCACGTCCGAGATGAGGGGAAATCGGGCCATCGGCCCAAGTCTACGGCGGAGGTTCGGTCAGGCTGCGTCGGGGAGGAAGTCATCTCCGGTCGGACCGCCGGCCAGGGTCGTGAGCCGACGGCTGATGCGCATCAGCGAGCCCAGGCGGTCGGTCACACGCGCGCGTTCGACCGGCGTCGCCCAGTGGCGGAGCGTGTAGTCGATCTCGTGCTTGTGGCGCGTGGCGGTCATGAACAGCTCTTCCACGCTGGCACGCAGTGCAGCGTCCGCGGACTCTCGCAGCTGGCGCCGAGCCTCGAGGACCTCAAGGTAGTAGGAGGTCGCCAGCCGGTCGAGATCGCGGTGGGCGTCGTGCGCCCACGGCTCCGGCGGTCCGCCGAAGCCGAATCGTCGCCACTCACGAGGCTGAACTGCCTGGACCACGCTCGCACGGTAACCGGTGGGCTGGTCGCACGAACAGCATCCGACCGGGCTATTCGAGCGTGTACGAATGGCGGGGCCTCCGTCGCCAATCGGGTGGGGGATTGGGCGACCCCGGAGGCCACGCAGAGGGCCTCTGGTAAACTTCGCCTCGCACGGTGGGGTGTGGCCAAGCGGTAAGGCGCCTGACTCTGGATCAGGAGATCGAAGGTTCGAATCCTTCCGCCCCAGCCAACGTCCTTGGGTCCTCCGCCCGCCACTTCCCGGCAATTGCACGCGGTAAGCGGCATGGTTCGTGCACAACAGACCACGAAATCATCGGCGCTGGCCGGTGCCTAACGGAGGAACAGAGAGCCGGGCGTGGAAGGTGACGGACACCAAGTCCTGGTCGTCGAAGACGACCCTGCGCTGAGAGAGATCTACGCCGGGGCGCTGCGTGGCTATGGGCACGACGTGCGCACCGCCGCGGATGGCTCCGCTGCCCTCGACACACTCAGGAACGGTTGGGAGCCCTGCGTCGTCTTCCTCGACCTGCGCATGCCGGGCATGGATGGATGGGAGCTGAGCCGGCGGCTGCGCGAGGACGAACGCTGGAAATCGCTCCCGGTGGTCGTGGTGGCCGCACACTTCCGAATCGACCAGGAGGCCGCCGAGCTCGGCGCCGCCGCCTGGCTGCAGAAGCCCTTCGACCTGGCTCGCCTCGATGAGGAGACCCGAGCCCAGTGCCAGACCTGATCGACGCCGCCCAAGCCCCAGAACCGACTCAGCAGCCTCAGAGCATCGAAGCCCTGCTGCCGGCGATCTTTGACGCGGTCGCCGATGGCGTCACCGTCATCGACCGGCAGGGGACCGTCAGGTTCGCGAACGAGGCGGCCGCACAGGTGATGGGCATGCCGTCCGCGTCGGTGGTCGTTGGAGAGTCGTTTGCCGCTCTGGCCGATGCCTTCGAGCTGCTGGATGACGATGGCGAGCCCTTCGACCAGGCGAAGCTGCCAACCAGGCGCGCGCTGGACGGGGAGCATGAGCCGGAGGCGGTGGTCCGGTTCCGCGACCGCGACAGCAAGAAGGATCGCTGGTCGTTGGTCCGCGCCCGCCTGCTGAAGGGCGAGACCCGGGACCTCGACCTGGTCGTGACCTCGTTCCAGGACATCACAAAGCTGGTGGTCGAGGCCCAGGACGCGGTCAGGGTACGGGATGAGTTCATGGCAATCGCCTCGCACGACATGCGAACACCGCTGGCCGCCGTCCGCGGGTACGCGCAGCTTGCCCGCCGGCACCTGGCAACCACTCCGAACGACCTCGCAGCGATCGACCGCTGGCTTGGGGACATCGACGAAAGCGCGGGTCGCCTGACGGGTCTGGTGTCCGAGTTCATGGACATCAGCCTCCTGCAGGGCGGCAATCCGGTGCCCATGCAGCTGCAGCGGGTCGACCTGGTGGAGCTGGTGACGGAGCATGTCCGCGATCAGCAGGGGTCCGTCGATCAGAGCCACGTATTCAGCGTCAGCAGCGACGCCGCCGAGATCGTCGGCTATTGGGACCCGGGCCGCCTGGGGCGGGTGATCGACAATGTTCTCGGCAATGCGGTGAAGTTCAGCCCCGCCGGCAGCAGCATCGAGGTTCGCACCTGGAGCCAGGATGGCTACGGGTGCGTGGCCATCGTCGACGAGGGCATCGGCATCGCTGAGCGCGACCACCAGCTGATCTTCAGCCCGATGTTCCGCGCATCCAATGCGCGCGGGGTCCAAGGCACCGGCCTGGGCCTGGCCGGGTCACGCGGCATCGTCATGCTCCTCGGCGGCGAGATCACAGTGCAGAGCCGGCTGGGCGAGGGCTCGACCTTCACCATCAGGCTGCCGCTCAACTCCACCACCACTTCTGTCCGAGCGAGCGGGGCCGATCTTCACAGCGCGTAGCCCAGGGCAGTGGCGCAATAGTCGGCGGCTTGTCCCGGAATTTGCGAGTCCTTCGGCCCCCGCACCGTAGACCGATGGCACTGATGCGCATCTGCGCATGTGTCGATGCTCTGGTCATGGACCCCATCTACGAGCTGCAGGCGGAGACTCTCAAGACGCTCGCGAACCCGCGACGCCTCGAGATCGTCCACCAGCTGGCTGCCGGGCCCTGCACGGTCGGCCGTCTGGCCGCCCAGCTGGGGCTCGCCCAACCCAATGTCTCCCAGCACCTGGCGCTCATGCGCGCTGCGGGCGTGGTCGAGGCCGAGCGTGACGGGCGCGAGATGCGCTACCGCCTCGCCGACGCCGACATCATCACCGCCTGTGGCCTCATGCGCCAGGCGCTCCAGCGGCGGCTCAGCCGATTTGCCGATCTATCGGCAAAGGCCGGGAGCCCGCCAACAAGGAGTGCGCGCAATGGACCAGACCCTCTCGCTGGTGCTCTTCTCAGGCACTGACGACAAGCTCCAGTCAGCGGCTGTGCTGACCGCCGGCGCTGCCGCGGTCGGAAAGCCCGTGCACATCTTCCTGCAGTACTGGGCACTCGATGCCTTCAGGGCAGGACAGACCCAGCTTGATCACGGCCTCTCCCCGGAGGCCGGCCCGGCGGGCCGCGCAAGGGTCGAGGCCATGACCCAAGCCGGCCAGCAGCACTGGTCGAAGACGCTGCAAGACGCCAAGGAGATTGGCGAGGTCGACATCCAGGCGTGCTCGCTGTCGATGGACATGCTCGAGCTGAAGCCCGCCGACCTCGATCCATTGGTCGACGGCGTCGAGGGTATCGCTTCGTTCTGGATGGCGACCGGCAATGGGCCGGTCGTCTTCATCTGAACGTCATTCGGACCTGGAGGCACGAAAACCATGACTGTCGCGAGCATCGCCCAGCGCGTTGACGCGCGGGGCCTTTCATGCCCGCTCCCGATCGTGCGCACGGCCATCGCCATCAAGCAGATGCGTCCTGGCGAGCTGATCGAGGTGCTGGCAACCGATCCAGGAGCGCCGAAGGACTTCGAGGCGTGGTCCCGCACGACCGGCCACCAGCTGGTCGAGTCGAGCCTCGCCGAGGGCGTCTACCGGTTCGTCCTGGTCCGAAAGTGAGGCATCGGCCATGACTGCAACCCTTACTCGCCCGGAGGTCAAGCTTCCGCCCGAGCTGCTCGACGGGCTCGACGACCTGGACGACCTGGACATCGCTCCAGCGGAGGAGGCCGCGCCGCAGGGCGCGGTCAAGACCACGCAGCTCGTGATCGTCGCTGAGAGCGGCGACCTTGAGCGCACCTGGGCCACTGCCATCCTCGCGAGCTCGGCTGCCGCGAGCGGCATGCAGGTCAGCATCTTCTTCACCTTCTGGGGCCTCTTCCCGCTGGTGCGGCCCGAGATCCGGGTGACCGGCAAGAACTGGATGCAGCGGATGCTGGCGGTCATGAACCGCCCCGGCATCGACCATCTCAAGCTCTCGAAGCTCAATTTCGCCGGCATGGGTCCCTGGATGATGCACAAGCTCGCCCGCGAGCACGGTGTTGCCAAGCCCGGCGAGCTGCTCGAGATGGCACAGGCCCTGGGCGTCCGGCTCATTCCCTGCCAGATGAGCATGGACATGATGGGGATCACGGTCGATCAGCTGGTCGATGGTGTCGAGCCTGCGGTCGGGGCTGCCACGGCGCTCGAGCTGATGGCCGCGGCCGACGCGACGCTCTTCATCTGATCCACCCGTTGGACGAAAGGACGGAAGCGCCATGCAGGTGCTCGAAATCCCAGTCACGCACACCGTCGACGCTCGTGGCTCGTATTGCCCGGGTCCGTTGATGGAGCTGATCCGCAAGATCCGGGAAGGGAAGATCGGCGATGTCATCGCGGTCTGGTCGACCGACGACGGATCGCGACTCGACATCCCCAAGTGGCTCGAGAAGGCCGGGCACCGCCTGGTCGGCATCGAGCGCCGCGACGGCTACGACGAGATCATCGTCGAGAAGCTTCGCTGAACTCGCCAAGGAGCGCTGAACCGATGCAACGAATCGTGATCATCGGCGGTGGTGTCGGTGGCACCCTCGTCGCCAACCTGCTGGTCCGCAAGCTTCGACGCGAGGTCGACCGCCATGAGGCGTCGGTGACTGTGGTGGATGCCGATGGCGAGCACGTGTACCAGCCCGGCTTCATGTACATCGCAATGGGCAACGAAAAGCCGGAACATCTCAGGCGCCCCGAGCGCTCGTTGCTTGATCACCGTGTCCAGCTGGAGGTTGGCCGGGTCGTACGCGTCGACGAGTCGACGCAGGAGGTGCTGCTCGAAGATGGCCGCCGCCTGGGCTATGAGCAACTGATCCTGGCCAGTGGGTCGCGGATCGTGCCGGAAGAGGTGGAGCATTTCGACAGCGAGGCCCACCACTTCTATGGCCCTGAGGCCGCCATGCGGCTGCGCCGTGCCCTCGACGCGTTCGACGGCGGCCAGATCGTGATCGGCATCGCCGGCATGCCGTACAAGTGTCCTCCGGCGCCACTGGAGGTGGCGTTCCTCATCGAGCATGAGCTACGCGAACGTGGGCTACGTGATCGCTCGACGCTCCACTACTGCAGCCCGATCGGTCGGGCGTTCACCATCGAAAGCGTGTCGGAGATGGCGACCCCGATCCTGGCCGAGAAGGACATCGAGCTCCACACCTTTTTCAACGTGGAGACGATCGACCCCGAGCGCAAGGTCATAGGCTCCCTGGAAGGTGAGGAGCTCGTGTACGACCTCCTCATTCTCGTCCCGCCTCACCGCGGGGCTCAGTTCGTCGTGGATTCCGGACTGGCCAACGGTGCCGGATGGCTGCCGACAGACAAGCACACGCTGCAGGTCGGCGGACGCACGAATGTCTTCGCCCTCGGCGATGCCACTGACCTGCCGCTGTCCAAGGCGGGCTCGACGGCCCACTTCGAAGCGCCGATCGTCGCCGAGCGCGTGGCCGCCGCGGTCCAGGGCCGTGCCCCAACGGGCAGGCATGCCTCGTACGAAGGCAAGGTCATGTGCTTCTTTGAAGTAGGCGACGGGAAGGGGACGCTCCTGCAATTCGACTACGAGCATCCACCCCGCCCGCCAAAGCCCAACCGGCTCTGGCACCTGGGCAAGCTCGTCTTCAACAAGACCTACTGGCACACCGTGCCGAGGGGGCGCGTCTGATCGGTCAGTAGTCGCGCGAGTCCGCGGACGGAAGCTCGTCGAATGCGGCCTCGGCCACGGCCTTGTCGAATGCCTGGGCCACGATCAGGACCTGTCCATCCGCAACGCAGTAGAGCGTGCCGAGCGATTCCGCTTCGGTGGGCTCGCCGATGATCGTGACCATCCGCACGCCCATCCGCCGCTCGGTTACGGTCGTGGTCTCGCGCGCGTCTGGGTAGGCCACCAGCGCCAGCGCAGCGAGCGTCTCCCCGGCGGAATGCCCAGGCGCGCGCACGGCATACATCTGCACGAAGTTCGTGCCGTGATCGCTGGCGAAGGCGACTTCCAGGTCCCCAGGCGCCAATCCCAGCTCTGCCGTTAGCCGCGCCAGCATCTCCTCGCCGACCGCAAAGGTGTGTGCCTCGCTGCCGCCGAAGTCGGACGGCAGCAGGCCCTGGAGCAGCCTCGTGTCAGGCGTTGCCGTCGCCAGTGGAGAGGCGACCGGCGTGACGGATGCCACCGCAGTCGCCGATGGCGGAACGGCCGTAGGGCTCTGGCCTGTGGTGCCGACGCGACCGGCACAGGCCACGAGCAGCGCGCAGCCCGCCGCTGCCAGGAGGCCGGGAACTCGCCGGGAACTCACGCGCATACCAACACATACGTGTCGAGGCACGAGCATCGGCGTCATGGCAGACAATGAACCCATGAGGGCGACGCTGTGGTTCGCCTGGCTGGCCACTTGGACGGTGGGTGTCGATCGTGGAGCTTCCGACCTAGTCGTTAAGCCCCCACAAATCGCCGACGGTGAAGCCGTCCGGGAATGGGTCCGCGTCATCGACGACGTACCGCGTGCGCCCCGTGATCCAGGCCGATCCGGTCAGCTGTGGCACCACCGCGGGATGCGGCCCGACCGCCGTCTCCCGCAGCAGCCGTCCAATCCACGTGGTGCCCAGGATTCCCTCGTGCACGAAGTCCTGGCCGATCGAGAGGTGGCCGCGGGCATGGAGCACGGCCATGCGCGCGCACGTGCCAGTGCCGCAGGGAGATCGGTCCAGGACGCCGGTGAAGGACTCGGGTCGTGACCAATCCAAGGTGCCGGACGAGACGACAACGGTGTTCTTGGCATCTGCGCCCGGCACCGACGGCGGTCCGGTCAGCTCGATGATGCTGATGCCGCTCAGCTCGGGCCGCTCCGGATGCGCGACAGGGATCTGTTCGCGGGCGGCCGCCTTCACCATCTCGCCGACGCGGACCAGCTCACGGCCCTCGTCGGGCGTGAGGCGGAAGCCGAGGGCGGCAGCATCGGTCAGGGCGTACCACATGCCTCCCCAGGCCACGTCGACCGTGACGGTGCCGATGCCCGGCACCTCGACCCCTACATCCAGCCGATGGACGAACGCGGGGACGTTCTCGAAGGTGATCGACCGAGCGTGTCCGTCGCGTACCTCAGCGTGGACGCGGATGAGGCCCGCAGGTGCCTCAAGGACAAGCTCGGTGATGGGTTCGGTGACGGGCACCAGGCCCTCGTCGATCAGCACCGTGGCGGTGCAGATGGTGTTCGACCCGGACATGGCGGGATACTCGGCCTGCTCCATGATCACGTAGCCGGCGTGAGCGGCTGGGTCCGTCGGCGGCAGCAGCAGGTTCGCGCAGAGCGCCGGATACCCACGCGGCTCGCGCAACATCAGCTGTCGGAGCCGATCACCGTGGTCGCGCAGGTGGTTGCGCTTCTCGAGCATCGATGCGCCGGGAACGTCGTGGACCCCGCCCACGATCACTCGCCCCGGCTCACCGCCGGCATGCACCTCGACCGCCTCGATCACCGGGTCCAGCCGCATGCCGGGACCGTACCACGGCACCTGCGGCGGATCGGCGTACGATGCGGAGTCCATGTCGCTGTCCACCCGCAACCATGCGCACGAGATGCTGGACGGCGCGGAGCTCGATCCCGCCCAGCTGCGCACCAACCTGCGCGAGATGGCCATGCTCAACCGGCTGCCGGGCGGCGTTCGCCACAGCGTGCAGGCGGTGCGCGCACTTCTCAACGGGCGGCCGGACGCGTCCGTGCTCGACATCGGCGCCGGGGCGGGGGACTTCGCTCGCCGGCTCGCACGGGAGAATCGGGTGGACGTCGTGGTGGGGGACGCTCGCCACGAGGTGCTCGCCATCGCCCGGCGTAACCTGGCGAATACCAACCGCGTGAGCTTTCTGCAGGCCGATGTCCGGGCCCTGCCCCTGGCCGACGACTCCGTGGACGTGTCGCACGCCTCCCTGCTGCTGCACCATCTCGACCCGTCCGACGTGGTGGTCGCCTTGCGTGAGATGCGCCGTGTCGCACGTACTGCTGTGGTGATCAACGACCTTCGCCGCGGGCGGATCGCCTTCCTGCTGTCCGCCGCCCCGGTGCTCGCTTTCGCGCGCGGCCAGTACACGCGTCACGACGGCGTGCTCTCCGCGCGTCGCGCCTACACGCTCGCCGAGCTGGACTCGCTCGCCGCCGAGGCGGGGCTCCAGGTCGTCAGCCGCAGCCCGGCGTGGTGGCCACGGGTCACTACGGTGTACCAATGAGTGACCTCGAGTGCGACGTGTTGGTGGTCGGTGCTGGACCCGCCGGCTCGGCGGTCGCGGCAGGGCTGGCGCGGGCGGGTCGCGACGTCCTGCTGGTCGAGTCTCATGCGCACCCCCGGCCGAAGGCCTGCGCCGAGTACGCCAGCCCGCGCATCGTCGAGGAGCTTGCGTTGCTGGGCGTCCCGGAGGACGCGTGGCAGTCGGATGCGCTGCCGCTGACGGGCATGCGGGTGATCCGCGGCGGCGACGCCGTTCAAATGGGCTATCGGGACGCGGCCGGGCCGCGCTCGTCATGGGGCGTCGAGCGTGAGAGGTTCGATGCCGCCCTGGCGGCTCACGCGGCCGCCTCGGGGGCGCGACTCATGGAGCGGACCTCGTTTGAGGACGCGCACTGGCGCGGTGGCGTGGGCGGTATCGGCGGAACCGTGATCGGCGCGAGCCTGCGGACTGCGAACGGTCGATTGACGGTGCGCTGCCGCTGGCTGATCGGGGCGGACGGAGCGCGGTCTCGCGTCGCTGGCAGCGTCACGCGTGAGCGCGGCGCCGGATGGCTGCGACGGCTTGGGCTCGTGGCGCACTACCAGGGGCTGCCCGACCTTGCCGACCACGGCGAGATGCACGTGGCGCGCGACTGGTACGTCGGCCTGGCGCCGCTGTCCGGGAAGCGCCTGAACGTCGGAATGGCGCTCCCCATGGATGGTGACAGGCAGCCAGCCGAGCAGCGATTCCAGGCGGCGATCGACGGGATCCCGGCCGTGTCGGCGCGGTTGCAGGGGCTGCGACGCCTGACGCCGATTCGCGGCGCCTCTCCGATCGGCCACCGCGTCGGCCGGACGGCCGGGAAGGGCTGGATGCTGGTCGGCGATGCCGCGGGCTTCATCGATCCGTTCACCGGCGAGGGGATCTTCCGCGCCCTCCGCTCGGCCCGCGCAGCAGCCGAGGCGCTGGCCGCCGGCGACGACGAGACGGCCGCGCAGCGCTACCGCGCCGGTCGCCGCCAGGCGTTTGCCGCCAAGGACGCACTGACGTGGCTGGTGCAGGGGAT
>DASSCW010000022.1:0-7227 GCA_035697465.1 Candidatus Limnocylindria bacterium
ACTTCGACCCTGCCCGTGGTCCCGAAGCTCCAGACCGGGAAGATGACCACGGAGTTGCGAATCCGCACGTCGCGGCTGGCTCCATCGGGCAGGAAGTAGCTGACGCTGAACTTCACGGTGTCGCGATACCGGACACCGTCGCGCGGCTCGATGCTCGCCACGGTCACCCCGCCTCGCTCCTCGAGCGTCGCTGACAGGCGGCCGCGGCCATCGGCCGCGGCCAACCGGCGCGCTCCATCATGCACGGCCAGGTCGATGACCTCGAACACGCTGAACTGGTTCGGCGGATTCGGCGTGGTGTTGCGGAAGGTGATCCGGATCGTGACGCGCACCGCCTGGTCGTCCGGCTGCACGTCGTAGATCGCCGTGGTCGCCATGCTGTATTCGGCGCCGCGCACCGCCACGGGGCCGGGCGGGACCAGGCCCAGCCAGCTCGCAGCAACCAGTGACAGGGCAATCACCACGCCGCGCCCCGCTCGCAGCGCGCCCCCCGGGCGCATCAGCGCCCGGTCCCCAGCAGGCGAGCGATCAGGCCGCGGCGTGGAGGACGCACCTCCGGCGGGCTCCATTCGGGGAGGGCCGCCTCGACATCCTCGCGATACGCGGCCAGCAGTGCCGCGTTCCGACCCTCTCGTCCGCTCCAATCGGGGAGCTGGCCGCGATCGGCTGCCGCCTGGGCGGTCTCTTCGAGCAGGCGGTCCGCGACGATGACCAGGCGGGCGAGGGAGCGACCGAGCTCGTCACGGCTGACCGCCGAAGGCGGAAGCTCGGTCATCAGCATCGGTCGATCGTCCTCCGTCATCGCGAACTTCACGAACGGGTGGTCGAAGCTGGCCCGCAGCATCCTCTGATAGGTGCGCTTGGGGATCTCCATCGCCTCGGCCCCATAGTAGGCCCACACGGAGAGCCCCACGCCTTCGACCCACGCCACCGTCACGCGCAGGTCGAAGCGCCGTTCGCCGTCCAGGACGAGGTCGCGACTGATGGCGGCGTCACCCTCGTTGCCGCTCCCATCGACCACCTCGAGGCCGAGTTCGCCGAGCCATGCGTCCAGCGGCGGTGCCGCCCGTTCAGCCAGCGGAGCTCACCGTCTCGCCGGATCGGAATGCACGGCGACCGCCGAAGTCGGCGGCCTGCACGCCAGGATCGATCCGGCAGTTGCGACCGACGGAGACGCGCGCGGGCACGTTCGCCCTCTTGCCGACGAGCGTGATGCCGGCGTAGAGCCGTTCGGGCTCGAGCCGGTTCGGCCGCAGGTCGTCTCCAGTTCCGATGAGCGCGCCCTTGCCGATCTCGCAGTCCTTGTCGACGATCGCGCGGTCGAGGACGGCCCGCTCGCCGATGCGGGTGTCGAACATGACGATCGAGTCGCGAACGACCGCCCCGCGCTCGACGCGCACGCCGGGCGACAGGATGCTGTGCTCGACCGTGCCATCGATCACGCATCCGTGGCTGACCATGCTGCGCGTCACCTGCGCATCCGGGCCGATGCGTGCCGGCGGCCGCTCCTCGCTCTTCGTGTAGATCAGCCAGCCGCGGTCGTTGAGCTCGATGCCCGGATCGTCGGAGAGCAGGTCGAGGCTGGTGCTCCAGTAGGCCTCGACCGTCCCGACGTCCTGCCAGTACCCCTTGAACTCGTACGAGAAGACTCGCCGCTGCGCATCGACCATCCAGGGCAGCAGGTCCTTCCCGAAGTCGACCCGGTCGGGAGATAGCATGTCGCGCAGGGCGGGCCAGGAGAAGACGTAGACTCCCATGCTCACCAGGTTGCTGGTCGGATTGGGCGGTTTCTCGACGAAGGCCGTGACCCTGCCGGTGCGGTCCGTCTCGAGGATCCCGAAGCGGTGGGCGTCTTCGAGGGGCACGGTGCGCACCGCGCACGTGATCTCCGCCTCCTTGGCCCGATGCGTCTCGATGAACGGGCGGTAGTCCATCTTGTACACGTGGTCCCCCGCCAGGATCAGCACCAGCTCCGGGTTCCGATCGGCGATGAACTCCATGTTCTGAAGGACTGCGTCTGCGGTGCCGCGGTACCAGTCGCGCGTTCGTCCGCGCCCGATGTAGGGCTGCAGCAGCGTCACGCCGCCGTGGCTCCGGTCCAGGTCCCACGGACGGCCGACGCCGATGTGGTCGATCAACGACCGCGGCGCGTATTGAGTGAGGACCGCGACATCGGTGAGCCCGGAGTTCACGACGTTCGAGAGCGCGAAGTCGATGATCCGATACTTGCCGCCGAACGGCACGCCCGGCTTGGCACGGACCTGGGAGAGAACGGACAGGCGCTCTCCTTCACCCCCCGCCAGGATGAGGGTCAGTACCGATCCGGCCACGGCACCGATTCTCGCACGCGCCGGGTTTTCTCCGGGCGCTGCGGCTCAAAAGCGGGAGTGGATCTGGGCAGCGCTCACCGCCGCCGGCGGCGGCGCGCGAGCCGGGCGCCCAGCGGCACGAGCCAGGCGAGGAGCGACAGGACGAAGGCCGGAACGATGACCGTCACCTCCGAGCCTGGTGTGGTTGCGGCTGGCGCCAGCACCAGGGACGGCTGCGGCGAGCACTTTTCGGGGTTGCCGGGCGGACACGACGAACCCGGATCGCTCGGGTCGCCGGAGCCGCGTGGCGTGCGCGTGGGTCTCGGCGTCGCACGCAGCTCGCCGCAGATTGGCTGTCCATAGCCGTTGTTGCCAAGCACGGGCGCGATCGCGAGGCGGTAGTCGGGGTTCTCCTTCAACTTGGTCGGGTCGCCGACCGAACCCAACTGTCCGTTGACCAGCCGATCCGCCCATAGCGCCGCCGAGTCGATCCACTCCTGCGGGCGCCGGTCGTCCTGGCGAACCTCCTGGACGATGTCGAAGCAGCCCTTGGTGTGGACGTTGTCCGCAGGCGGCACGGTACCCTCCAGGAACGGCAGCTCGCGTGTCTGGCCGCAGGAGATTGCGCGCATGCCGCTGAACCGGCAGACCTCCTCGAGCACGACGCCGGTTGGACGCTCGAAATCGGTCTGCGGGACGGGCTTCCGGTCGTTCCAGTCCCACTTCCGGTTGAGCGCGATCTCCATGAAGTCGTGCCACAAGTAGAGCGGACCATCGGCGCTGAAGAGGCCCTGCCCCAGCGTGTTGGAGAGCGGCTCCGAGTTGTTGTTGCCCATCCACACCCCGGTGACCAGGCTTCCGGGGACGTAGCCAAAGCCGGACACGTCGATGAAGTCGTTGGTGGTCCCCGTCTTGAACCCGGCATGCCGGCGCCGGCCGTTCCGGTCATTCAGCTGCGCGCGCGAGCCCCACAGCACGTTGGTCTCCGGGTTGGTGTTGCCTTCCAGGATCCAATGAGTGAGGTACGCCTCGGCCTGGGTCATGGGCTGGGACTCTTCCGGCCCGTTGTCCTCGAGGGTGTAGATGACGCGGTTGTTTCGGTCGCGGATCTCACGGATGGTGGTTGGCGGATGCAGCGTCCCCTGCTGGGCGAAGACGCTGTAGGCGCCGGTCATGTTCGTCAGGCTGACCGGGACCGATCCCAGGGCAAGCGTCAGTCCCGGGTCCTGATCGAGGATGTACTCACTGCTGGCGATGCCCATCGACTCGGCGAATGCCGCGGTCTCGTTGACGCCGACCAGGTACTGCATCATCACCGACGGAACGTTGAGCGAGTAGCGCAGGGCATCCACGGCCAACAGCGGGCCGTGGTCCTTGATGTCGGCGTTGGTGGGCAGGTAGCTGGTCGCCCGGTCTGCGCCGAATTGAGTGACGGCGTCGACGAAGAAGGTCGCGGGCGTCGCTTCGCGCGCCCGGAAGGCCGATGAATAGACAATCGGCTTGAACGCTGATCCCGGCTGCCGCACGGCGAGCCCGGCCACGTCGAACTGGCCCCGCACGCGTTTGTCCTTGCGGTTGTAGTAATCGACGCTACCGACGTAGGCCACGATTTCGCCGGTTGCCGAGTCGATCGCGACCAGGGCCCCGTTGTGCACGTTCTTGTCCGCCAGCGCGTTGACCCAGGCCCTTACCTGCTCGTGCGCCACCTGCTGTAGCTCGTAGTCGAGCGTGGTCGTGATCCGATACCCACCAGTGCGCACCGCTTCCTCGGGATTGGTGACTCCCTGCGCCGCCAGGATCGCCTCTGCCTCACGCTGCACGCGGAAGCTGAAGTGCGGCTCGCGCAGGACTGATGTGATGCGGCTCGGCTTCATTTGGCCCCAGGTCGTGCGCCGCGCGCTGCGGAGCTGCCGGTCGGTGATGTAGCCCTCGTCATGCATCGCCTGGAGAACGTCGTTCCGCCTCTGGATGGCGGCTTCGGGGCCCCGGTCGTTGATATAGGGGTCGTAGGCGGAGGGGCGCTGCGGCAGTCCCGCCAGAAAGGCCGATTGCGCCAGGGTCAGGTCATCCAGGTTTGCGATGCCGAAGTAGTTGGCCGCGGCCGCCTTGATGCCGTACGAGCCGTTGCCATAGAAGATCAGGTTGAGGTAGGTCTCGAGGATCTTCTCCTTGGCGCCACGCAGACCCAGCTGGGTCTCGTACGTCTCCGTGACCTTCCTGGCCATGACCGCCTCTTGCACCTTGTCCCAGAGCCTGCGGTCGGACTCCAGGAAGGTGAGACGGGGCGGCTGGCAGACCTCCTGCTCGTCCTCGACCTCGCTGCCTTCGGGGTCAAGCTCCAGCGAGGGCGCTGCCGACCCGGTTGGCTGTGCCTGCGCCTCCTCCGCGAGCTTGATCGAGCCCGCGTACTTGATCACCTGCTGGGTGATAGTCGAGGCGCCCTGCACCACCTCGCCGGCCTCGAGGTTGGCGAAGCCCGCGCGGATGATGGCCGGGTAATCGACGCCGTCGTTATCCCAGAAAGTCTGATCCTCGGACGCGATGGCCGCATTGACGACGTTATCGGGCACCTCGTCGAAGGACACCTGCTCTCGGTTCTGGCACTCGAAGCGGGCGAGCAGGACGTCCCCGCTACGGTCGTACACGTACGTGGAGGCCGGAAGGTCGATGCCGTCCAGCAGGTTGCCATCGGGCAGGCTGGCGTAGACCGAGTTGTAGGTCAGCAGCAGCCCGCCCGCCGTGCCGCCGAAGGTGCCGGCAATGGACAGCCCGAAAAGGCCGAGCAGGACGATCAGGACGGTCGCCGCTCCGCGCCGCGGCGCGCGGCCGCGGGTGGTACGGCGGGCCATCAACCGATGGCGCCGCCGCTGCATGGCAGGACGCATCGAGGGCTACGGTACCCGATGCACTCGGCGAGGTCGAATCAACATCCCCTCTTTGACGTACGAGGGCGCGTACGTGCTACGGCGCCGTGCCGTGGAGGAAGGGACGAGGGCGGCCTGCGGGCGAGCGTTGCGAAGCCGCGAGCGAGCGGGCCGCCATCGGCCCATGAACTTAGGGAGGGATGGGTCTAGGGCAGGTAGGTGCGCGGATTGACCGGCTTGTCGTCCAGGTTCACCTGGAAGTGCAGGTGGCAGCCGGTCGCGAAGCCCGTGGCGCCCTCGTAGCCGATCAGGTCGCCGACTTCGACTTCCTGCCCGACCTCGACCACCTCGCGCGACAGGTGCCAATACCAGGTCTGAAGGCGCTGGCTGTGCCCGATGACGACGCCGATGGCCGTGTCGCCGTACGCGATGTTGGGACGGTCATCGGCCAGCACCTGACCCGATCCAGCGGCGTAGATCGGCCCACCGCAGCCGGTTCGGTAGGCGAGGTCCATGCCGGTGTGGTTGTGGTCGAAGGTGGTCCAGCCGAATTCCTGCGTGACGAAGAACTCGCCGCGCTCCGGCCAGGCGAAGCGACCGCGATAGGCGAGGTCGAGCCGGTCCGCCAGGCGCTTCAGTCGCGCGACGAGCTCCCGCTGGCCCGCCAGCTCCCGGCGCTCGGCGTCCATCAGCGCCTTGGTGCGGCGCTCCGTCCGCAGTGCCCGCGCGTACTGCGCCTCCTGCTCGGCCTGGAGCTCGCGCAGCTCGCGCTGGTAGGCCTTCAGCTCGCGGCGAGCCGCGTCGACCTGCTTCTGCTGCTCCGCCAGCGCGGTGGCTCGTTCCCTTTCCGCGTGCCTCAGCGCGACGAGCGTCTGGCGCCCGTCGGTGAGCGTCTGCTGACGCACCTCGAGGCGTGCGCGAGTTTCCCGGATCTCCTCGGCGAGGCGTCGGTCCTCGTCCGACAGGTTGAGCATGAAGGCCAGCTGATTGGAGACCTGCCCGAAGGAGTCTGAGGAGAGGATCACCTCCAGCATGGTCGTCTGCGATTGTTCGTAGGCGGCCCGCAGGTGGTCCTGCAACAGGTCTTCACGTTCCTGCAGCTCCGTGGCGGCGATCTCCATGTCGACCGCCACCTGCTCAAGGTCGGCCGCCAGATTCGTGATCTGATCCTTGTAGCGCCCGAGGTCGCGCCGTGACTGCTCGAGCACGGCCGTCACCCGATCCAGCTGACGCACCGCCTTGGCAAGTTCGAGCCCGGCCGTGGCCAGGTCCGTGTGGAGTGCCGCCAGGCTGACGCTCAGGTCTGCCTGCTGCCTCCGAAGATCGGCGAGCTGCTGGCGCTGGCGCGCGAGCTGCTCCTCCATGCGCTGCTGCTGGAGGATCGCCTCATTGACGTCCGGATCGTCCGCGCGGGCGGGCTCGCTTCCAGCGCCCGACGCCACCATGGCCGCGAGGACCAGCAAGGCGAGGGGGAACGCGGTTCGGCGACGAACGATCGACATCGGCTCCAGGGTCAGCGTTGAAGGTTGGTTGCGCGATGCCGGCGTTGAGCGCCAGGGCAGAGACGACCGCCACCGACCGTTGACACTCCCGAGCACGGAGCGCGGCGGGAAGGATACCCGATGGCGCAACACCTCCGCCAGTGCCGGAAGGGGAACTCACGGGCTAGGGGGCCCCGGACCATAGGCGCATCGCCAGCCAGCCGACGACGGTCGCCGCCACGCCGCCGATGCTGCCGAGCAACTTCTCGTCGCGCAGGAGCGTGAGGACCGCACCCGCGACCAGGAAAGGGCCGAACGGGATGTAGCTCTTCAGACCGACGCGGCGGCTGGCGAGCAGGGCGATGCTGGTGACCGAAGAGATCAGCGCTGCCAGGAAGATGGCAAGGAAGATCGCGGGCCAGCCGAGGAGCAACCCCAGCGGCGCGACCAGGTACAGATCCCCCATCGCCACGCCGGAACGGATGATCAATCCGAGCACACCCAGGAACGCAACTGCGGCGGCGGCGCCGATCACTGCATCCAACTCCGCCACCTTCGGATTGAAGAGCACGA
>DASSCW010000023.1:0-2543 GCA_035697465.1 Candidatus Limnocylindria bacterium
CAGGACGCCCGGGTACCGCTTCGTGATGCCACGCATCTGAAGCGCGAGGGCGCGTGTTTCGACGTCGGCCGTCATCTCGGTCCGTGCTCGCGATGATGAACGAGCGGGCCGGATTTCCCCGGCCCGCTCGCGTTCAGGTTCTGGAGATTACCGGGAGATTCAGAGCGCATCCAAGCTGCCGCACCCTGGATCCGGGCAGGTCTGGAGGTCGCCCGCCGCGATCTGGGCCAGCGCCTCGTCGAGCTGGGCTGCGAAGCCCTCCGGGAAGACATCGGCGTTGTCATGGAACGGCGCGTATCCGACGCCATCGCGGGAAGCATCCCAGTGGTCATCGCCGCCCGCCATGGTGCCGTCCTCGATCTTCTGGATGTTGGTCGCCACGGCCAGTGCTAGTGACTTCGCCGCGCTGGTGATGATGCACTCCGCCGCGTTCGGGTAGGAGAGGGCCTGGTCAACATCGACGCCGATGCCATAGATGCCGGCCTCGCAGGCAGCGTCGAGGATGCCGTTCCCGGTCTTGCCGGCGACCTGGAAGAGAACGTCGACGTCGGGATTCTCCTGGAGGAATTGTTCGGCGAAGCTCGTCCCGGTCACCGGATCGTTGAAAGCCATCGTGAAGTCGCTCTCGGTGACGAAGTCGGTGACGATCTGGACATCTGGATTAACAGACTCGGCTCCGAGTTTGAAGCCCTGCATGTACCGGATGCACGGCCCGCATAGGGTGATGCCGCCGATGGCGCCGAGCACGCCGGTCTCGCTGGCTGTGGCCGCCGCCATGCCGGCGAGGTAGCCCGCCTGGTCCTCCTGGAAACTGATGGCCACGTACTTCGGCAGGAGCTCGGCCGCGTCACCTTCGCATGCGAACGAGGTGTCGGGGAGACCCTCCGCCGTGACGCAAGGAGGACCCTGGTCGACGCCGATGAACCAGACGTCCGGGTTGTCGTGGGCCGCCTGCGTGGTCGCGACGCCGAGGTTGAAGCCCGCGGTCACCACGATGTCGTAGCCCTGGTCGATGTATGCCTGGAGGCCAGCCTCGTACTCGGAGGAGTCGTTCGGAACCGTGACCTGTGGCTCCGCCGCCCCGATGGCAGCCGCGCCATCCTTCGCCCCGACGAATGTGTATTCGTTGAAGTTCTTGTCGTTCACCGTGCCGACATCGGTGACGACCCCGATCTTGGTGTCGTTCGTAACGGTCGGGCTGGCGGTCCCGCACGCGCCGAGCACGAACGCGCCTGACACGATGACAGCGAGCATCGAGTAGCGTCGCTGAATCCGCATGGGTTCTCCTCTACCCTGTTGAGGTTCCCCGTCCCGATGTCAGCGATACGCCGCTCGGGCGGGCGGTCGGCGAGCAGGCCGACCTCCGAATCCGCCGCATGATACTGCCTAGTCAAGACGGCGCTCAAGGGATTTCCCACCCGTATCATCCGACCGATGCCGACCCCTCCTCCACCACGACCCGCCCTGGTCGTCTTCGACCTGGATGGCGTGATCTACCGCGGGCCGCAGGCCGTTCCCCAGGCCGCCTCGCTGGTCACTGCGATTCGTCGTTCGGGCTGCCTGGTCCGCTTCGCCACGAACAACTCTATGGCGACCCGGCAGGCCTACGCGGATCGGCTGGCGGAGCACGGTATCCAGGCCGGCGCGAGCGAGATCGTCACCTCCACGTCGGCCACGATCGAGCACCTGCGCACGCATCTGCCGGACATCCATCGGCTGCTGGCGGCAGGTGCTGAGGGAATGCTGGTCGAGCTGGAGTCGGCCGGCTTCGAGGTCGTCCATGCCAGGTCGGCAGAGGCGCCGGGCTGGAACGGTGCGCCGCTGGGGCAGGCCTGGGATGCGGTGGTGGTTGGCCTGGATCCGCTGGTCGACTACCGGACCATCGGCATCGCCGCCACCGCCATCGAGCAGGGAGCCCTATTCATCGCCACCAATGCCGACCTGCGCTACCCGACGCCGGACGGATTCATGCCGGGAGCCGGCGCGATCGTTGCTGCGGTCCGGGCCGCAGCGGGCGTCGACCCGCTGGTCATCGGAAAACCGGAGCCGGCCATGTTCCGCGCCATCCTGGAGACTGCCGGCGTGGCGCCGGCGGACGCGCTGGTCATCGGCGACAACCCGGACTCGGACATCCTGGCGGCTCGACGGGCGGGCATCCCGGCGGTGCTGGTGCTGACCGGCATCGCCGACGCCCGGCTGGCCTCGTCGCTGGACGGGGAGCGACGGCCGGACTGGGTCGTGCCCGGCCCGGCCGAGGTCGCCGAGCTGCTGGGATTGACCCTCAGCTGATGCCGGCCCAGGCCGTCCACTCGCGCTCCGCGTCGGCCGCCGCGGCGCGAAGGAAGGCGTGGGGCCCGAAACCGCGCCGGAACCCATTCACGGCGATCTCGATCAGCTCGGCCCGGGTGAGCCCCTGCGCGGCGGCCACGCGCGCCATCTCCTCGCTCAGCGTCGTCCCGGCCACGGTCCGATCGTCGGTCGACAGGGAGACGCTCACGCCTGCCCGATGGAGCCGCCCGATGGGGTGCTCCTCCAGGGAGGCA
>DASSCW010000024.1:0-2105 GCA_035697465.1 Candidatus Limnocylindria bacterium
CGCCAGAATGAACCAGCGCAACGGCTACCGCGAGCGGGCCTGGGAGACGCGGGCCGGGACGGTGGAGCTGGCGATCCCGAAGCTGCGTAAGGGCAGCTACTTCCCGGGTTTCCTGGAGCCGCGGCGGGCGGCGGAGAAGGCGCTGACCGCGGTGATCCAGGAGGCGTACGTGCAGGGCATCTCGACCCGCTCGGTGGACGAGCTCGTCAAGGCGCTCGGCCTGGCCGGCATCTCCAAGAGTCAGGTCAGCCGCCTGTGCGCGGAGATCGACCAGCGCGTGCGGTCCTTCCTCGAGCGGCCGATCGAGGGCGACTGGCCCTATCTGTGGATCGACGCCACCTACGTGAAGGTGCGCGAGGCCGGGCGCATTGTCTCGGTCGCCGTGACCCTCGCCGTCGCGGTCAACACCGATGGCCGGCGTGAGGTCTTGGGCATGGCCATCGGCGCCTCGGAGGCCGAGACGTTCTGGGTCGACTTCCTGCGCAAGCTGAAGCGCCGCGGCCTGGCCGGCGTCAAGCTCGTGATCTCCGATGCGCACGAGGGCATCAAGGCCGCCGTCGCGCGCGTGTTCCGCGCCACCTGGCAACGCTGCCGCGTGGGGCTGTTGAAAAAGCTCGATAGGTGTGATCTTTGCCGCAACATGTTGTAGCTGGCGGCAAGGGATCATCGAGATGTTGGGGCGGAAGGAGCGGAGGCAGCCCGAGCTGTTCGTTGCCAGCTCACTGCGTGACCTGCTGCCGGACGACCACATCCTGGTCCGGGTCGATCGGGTGCTCGATCTCGGTTGGCTGCACGGAGAAGTCGCAGCGTTGTATGACGCATCGACCGGACGGCCGAGCATCGATCCCGAGATCGCCCTTCGGCTGATGCTCGCGGGTTTCCTGCTCGGCTTCGTCCACGACCGGCGGCTGATGCGCGAGGCCCAGGTCAACCTCGCAATCCGCTGGTTCTGCGGTTATGGCCTGCACGAGATCCTGCCCGATCATTCGAGCCTGACCCGGATTCGCCAGCGCTGGGGCGTCCAGCGCTTCCGCCGGATCTTCGAGCGCACGGTACGCGCCTGCCTTGAGGCGAGGATCGCGAAGGCCGACATCGTCCACGTCGATGCCTCGTTGATCCGCGCCGACGTCAGCTGGGAGAGCCTGGTCGCCCGCCACGTCGAGGCAGTGACGGCGGCCAACGCGGACCACGAGGAGGCGGAACGGCACTCGCGCAAGACCGGAAAGTACAAGAAGATCAGCACCACCGATCCCGACGCGACAATGGCGACCACCGGGCGCAACCGGCGGCTCGAGCCCTCGTTCAAGCAGCACACCGCGGTCGACGATCAGAATGGTGTCGTGCTCGACGTCACGATCACCACCGGCGAAGTAAACGAAGGCCAGGTGCTGGACAGCCAGGTTGACGCGATCGCTGCGCTGACCGGCGACAGGATCCTGACCGTCACGGCGGACGCCGGCTACGCCTACGGCAAGATCTACGGCGGGCTCGAACGGCGCGGGATTGGCTCCGTGATCCCGGCCAAGGCGGAGCCGATCCGTAGCCCCGTGCCGCTCCGCCGGTTCCGCTACGATGCCCGGCACGACATCGTCAAATGTCCCAACGGTCGAACACTACGTCCGCAGCGGCCAATCAAGCACGGCCGGTTCTTCTATTCCCGCGCCCGGGACTGCGCGCGCTGTCCGATGCGCCGGCTCTGCCTGTCGCCGGGTCGGGTAAACAAGGCCATCGTGATCGGCGACGACCATCCGGCCCTGCTGCGGGCCCGCCGCCGGCGCTGGTCCGACGAAGACCAGCGCCTCTATCAGCGCCATCGCTGGCGGGTCGAAGGCGTCCACGGCGAAGCCAAGACGTGGCACGGCCTCGCCCGCGCCGTGCGTCGCGGTCTCGCCAACATGCAGATCCAGGCTTACCTGACCGCGGCCGCGATCAACCTCAAGCGGCTCGCCACCGCTCTTCTCTCGATCCTGGCCGACTTCTGGCTGCGCCTGAGGCACGTGCAGCGGCAGGACGACCCCACCGCAATCCGCTTCCTTGTGCTCACAGAGTCGGCCTCACCCCGATCGCCACACCGCCGCCCAGCAGCCAGGTTATTCAACAGCCCC
>DASSCW010000025.1:0-2771 GCA_035697465.1 Candidatus Limnocylindria bacterium
GCGGTGATGCCCGGGAATGGAGGGCTGAGACCGGCGCGCGTCCACGTGGACCTCTCGGAGTTCGCGATCGCTGCCGGACCTCCCACGGCGGTGCAGCCGATCGAGGATGCCCTTGCCGAGACCGGCCTCAACCTCCAGGACGGGGACTTCTTCACCCACCGCGTGGAAGGCGACTCCATGCGCGACGCCGGCATCCGCGAAGGCGACGCCCTGCTGGCCCGGCGACAGGCCAATGCCCGCGAAGGAGACATCGTGGTCGCGACGATCCCCGACGAGGTCACCGGCGAGCCGCGCGCGACCATCAAGCGTCTCCCGCGCAACGGAGGCACGCGCCTTCTGCCGGAGAACCCTGCCTACGAGCCGATCGAAAACGACGAGATCGCCATCATCGGCAAGGTGATGGGGCTCTGGCGTGCTCCTGTCTGACGGTAGCCTTGACGTCCTTTCGAAGCTGACGCCGGCTTCCGCCCGATCACGGAGATTCAGAACCGGAGCAGCCCTTACGCCTTCGCCCACTCGAAGAACTCGGCGCCGCTACACGGCAGCCGCGCATCGGTACTGCGTAGCTGATCGACCAGCCGCTCTGCCTCAGGGAGGAGCAGGTCGCCAGCGTTCAGGCCGTTCGCGATGAGCCATAGGGTCCCGTGGACCGTCACACCCCTTGCTTGGGCCGCCTGCGTTCCAGCTCGTTCATCGATCACTGCGATTCCACCGTTGACCTCGGCCCAAGCCAACACCGATGCCTCGCCAATATCCCGTTCGCCGGCACCAAGGACCCGCACGTAGTGTGCGAAGGCCCGCAGCTCGGCCAGACCATCGCAGGCGACGATCTCGAGCCAGTCGGCATTGCCCACGTCGGCTAGCGGCGGATGCGCCAGCTCGCCGGCCCGCAGCTCATCCAGCACCGCCTGTGGGACCACGCGACGGTAGGCGGCTGTCAGTCGATCCAGTAAGGCCAAGCGTCCCGCCCGGGCGAAGTGGCTGAGCGGGGAGGTGTTGAAGATCAGCGCCGTCACGGGAGCGGATCGAACTCGCGTTGGTACGCCTCGATCGGCAGGGCGGCAAGCTCTGGCAGATCCTCCTTGGCGATGGATCCCCAGAGCAGGTCGATAGTGCGGTTGGCACCGAGCTTGCCGGAGCGGTATCCCCCGAGCACGGCGCGCGCGTAGCTCGGTGGAACGAACGGTGGGTGGAGTTCCTCGACGAAGCCCATCCCAAGCTCGAGATAGTCAGCCCGGGTCGGCGGGTGGGCGAGGAGGGCTCGGTGCTCACCTTCATTCACCAACTCAAGGTTCTTAAGTTGACTGCACAGAGCCGACCAGCTCACGCGGTACTCGACCCCGAGCCGGATCGCCTTCTCTCGAGGCTCGCCGGTCAACGTTCGCCATCGCTGGGCGAGCGAGCCGCGGGGAAGCAGGAGGTGCACGGCGAATCCGTTGATGCGGCGCTCCGTCTCGCTTCCGACGTCGGCGACGGACAGGTCGGTGGAGTACTCGTCTGCGAAGATGTGGTGACCGATCTCGTGCGCCAACGTGAAGCGGCGACGGCCCGCATCGGTGTTGCCGTTGATCACGGCGATACCAAAGTCGCCAATGGACACGTAGGCGCCGTCGCCGCCGCGATCTCCGAGCGCAAGCGCGAAGCAGAGCACGCCGAGTTGCTCGGCGACCTCCCCGAGTCCAAGGAGCGGCCCACCGTCCGGCCGCATGGCAGCGCGTACTCGTGCCGCCGCCCGTTCGGCGTCTGCCAGATCCTGTGCTGGCCGAAGCCGCAGATCGGTGGCGGCAGGACTGAGGATCCCCTGTTCGACCAGGAACTCCACGTCGCTGGCGACCTTCTCGACCGCTCGGTCAAGCGGTACGGAAAGCTGGCCGGCGGCGGCATCGGTTCGTCGACTGACGACTGCCTGTGGTCCCTCGACCAGGAACCAGTCGAGCGGGCGGCCGAGTGCTGCGGCGATGCGGGCCAACTCGACGGCCGATACCCTTCGGGTTCCCGCCTCGATCTTCGCCACAGCCGTGCGGTCCAGGTCGATCGTGGCGGCAAGCTCTGCCTGGGTCAGCTCGGCTTCGATCCGGGCATCGGCGACGCGCTGACCTAGCTGCTGCTGATCGAACTGCTGGCCCCCAGGCATGATGTGCGATTTTAGCACAATGGCCAGCACCGCCCCGCGGATCTCGGCTCGATACGACCCGACCTCCAGTACCCCGCCGAGCATCGCGACCCGCTCCTGCATGCCGATCACGCCGTGGCCAGTGCCGTTGCCGACCTATTGGACGAGACCAAGGCGACTGGCCGGTTGGTAACCCGCACCCGCAGCACACCAGGGTTGGGAGCCGCCGCCTATCGGACTCTTTGCGGGATGCCGCCATCCGATAGGTCACGCGGGGTCGCCTGTCTGCGGTGTCGTGCGGTAGCCTCCCCGGCGCGTCCAGGATCTGGTCCAGGAGGCGCTACCGCCCGGCCGCTGATCGTCCACACGACGCCGAGGTGCCGGCCGGGCTTCGTGCTTGGCGACGGGAGTGCGCGCGGAGGGGACTGCAGTGACGACGAGGGCCGCCCGGCGGCGTGAGGCGGGGCGCACGATGGAGGACGTCCGCGCCCATCTGGCTGGCCAGAGCAAGGACGCGCTGGTCGAGTTGCTGATGTCGCAGGCGGCCACCGACGCGCGTCTGCGTGATCGCCTGTTGTTGGAGACGGCGGGCGGCAGGTCGGGCGATGTGGATCTGGCCACCTTCCGAGCCGCCATCGACCGTGCCGTGGAACCCGAC
>DASSCW010000026.1:0-2971 GCA_035697465.1 Candidatus Limnocylindria bacterium
CCAGGTCGTGACGCCGAACTCATCCGTGAAGAGGACGACCTGTTCCTGGTTCTCGTTCGGCGCCGCGACGTCTACCTCGATCGCAGGCTCGTCGTAGGCGGTGCGCCGCACGTTGTCATCGGCATCGAAGTCTTCGGATCCGTCGGTGATCTCAATCGTCTCGTCGCGCCGAATGCCCTGTTCCTCGAAAACCGCGGCAATGTCCTCGTCCGTGTTGTCCGGACCGCGCAGATCCCCTTCCACGACCTCGTGCGCCTCGGCCCGGCCACTCAGGCCTGGTGTCCGCAGCACGACGTTACCGACTGGAACGTCGTTGCCAGTGCTGTCGAGGTCTTCGCTCACCGATTCGCTCCGTAGCTCACTTCGTCAGGCGAAACGCCGGATGGCCATAGAACTGGTATGCCAGGAAGGTGGTCGACACCGGCGGATCGGTCGCGCTGAAGCTCGCTCGCTCGCGCCGGAGGACCTCGGCCGGTGCATCTCCCCCGAAAGCGGCAGGGTAGAACCGCAGCGATATCTCCCTGGCGATGTCGTCACGCACGGACCACAGGGGAGCGATGACTGCCGATGCGCCAGCGCTCAGGAACGCCTGTGCCAGTCCCGCGAACTGGCCGAGGAGCTCGTTGCCGGCCCCGACCTGGCACGCATTCAGGAACACGAGCGGGGCGTTGGTGAGATCGGAGCCTTTGATGGTGAAGGGGCCGAGAGCCGTGCCGTCCTCCATCAGCAGGTCGGCTCCTTCCTCTCGGAACTTGCCGTGGATGGCGAAGTGCAGCACCTCTGCGCTCGGGTTCCCGTCGAGCAGCTTGTTCAGCTCATCCTGTGTCGCGCGGACAGCAGTGGCCTGGAAGGTCGTCTTCAGGCTCTCCATCTCGGCCTTCGCTTCCTTGAGCTCCTTGAGCTTCCCGTCCGCGTACTCCCCGAAGACGACCGCCATGGACTTCATGACGAGCTTCTCCGGCGGTGGCATCTGCGGCCCATCGATGAGCAGCCAGCGTCCGGTCACTGCCTCCGCGGCCACGAATTTGTCGTTGGCGGGATCGATCGACTCGGGAAGGACGCCCAGCTCCCACGGGACGTGCGGCTCCTCTGACAGAAAGAGCACGGTGGGATGCTGTTTGATCTTGCGTACCTCGTCGAATACGCGCCAGAAGTCCTTGTGCATGGCCCCGGCGATGTCCCGCCCGATGCCGCGCATGGTCTTGAGCAGCGTGGGCTTGCCCTCGGCACTCTCCGCGCTCTTGCGCAGGGCTTCCGCAAACGCCTCCGGACGCTTGCCGATTTCAGTGACGCAGTCTCGCTCGGGCACCTTGACCTCATGCGGGGTTCGGAACGCCCACAGCAGCCGGTCCCCGGGGCCGGTGTCATCAATCAGGATCACGACCGTCAGGTCCGCGGCCGTCGGCCCGATCGGCAGGGCCATGGCGCGCTTGACAGCTACATCCGGCAAATCGACCTTCTCGGCCTCCGCCTGCTGCATCGCCACCGCAACCGCCCGCTTGGCCTTACCGATCACCTGGTCGTTCACCGTGTAGATCACATTGATGATCGCCGCCTTGGCCGGCACATCGATCGGCTTTGCGACCAGGGTTAGCTCGACGAACGGGAACGGCTGCTGAGGCGTCACGGCCAGGTCGTGGACCAGGGACGTCGTGTTTCCGCCGAGCTCGAACCCGTCCGCGATGACCTGTACCGACAGGAAGAACTTGTCGCCGACGTCAGGCGGCAGCAGCATCGCCCCGCCGCCGATCATCACGTCCTCGTCCGGCCGGATGCCCACCACGATGTCGGTCGGCACGCCGACCGGGAAGAACTCCGGCGCGTCAAGTCTCGGGAAAAGGCCCTTCGGCTTTGGGGTTTCCGGTCCGGCGGTCTCCATCCCGGGCTTTGGACCATCCCCATTCGCGGCCGCTGGCGGCGGCGGCTCTGCGCCGGCGGCCATGCCGGGGAATGGGCCGATTTCGTCGTCGACGGTGGTGATGGGCCCAGGATCCTCGATCTCAATGGCTGGCATGGGTGGCGGGATCGGCTCAGGCTCGAAGGCGGGCGGCGGCGGCGGACCGGGCATGGGCGCGGGCGATGGGCCTGCCTGGGGAGGCGGTGGCGCGGAGGCGCCCTTGAACCATCCGCCGATCCAATCCTTGAACCGTCCGCCGGGACTGCTGCTGGGAGGAGGTGGGGGCGGCGCGTAATACGGACCTGGCGAGGAGGTGATGGGTCCGATCGGCTCGGAGGGCGCGCTGGGCGTCCAGTTTGGCGGTGGCTCGGGTTCGGCCATCGGATCGGGCAACACGGGATCCGCTGGCAGTGGCGGGCCCGGCTCCATTGCGAAGCCTGGGTCGAATCTGAAGATCCGCAAGCCTTCCGCGTGCTCGATCACAACGAGTCGCGGAGGGGCGTCCAGCTGAATCGCCTCCTCGTGGTCGTCGCTTTCAGCACCAGGCGAATCCAGGACCACGCACGCTTCAACGCGGCAGCGGGTCTCCCATGCCTCCTCTTCAACGAGGACGACGCGGGCGACCTCATTCGGATTGAGCTGGACGCCACCCAGCCTGACGGTGATCGTCGCCATGTCCAGCGTGACATCGATGCGCTCGGCGGTGGTCAGCCGGCAATCGGCCATCGTGCTTCCTCCGTACGAAGGAATGTACTCGCGCACGCAAGACCTTCTTGACTAGTGGTGCGGCAGAAGTTGTCTCGCCGTCGGCTCGGAAGCAGGGAGTACGCTCCTGCCCGTGCGACTGATCCTGTCCGCGTTTGTCACCCTGGACGGTGTCTTCGAGGCGCCCGGCTTCGACGAGCATCGCGACGGCCGCAATGCGTGGGCGCTCCGCCGACAGGACCCGGAGACCGAGGTCTGGAACAAGGACCAGGTCATGCGAGCCGCGGCGCTACTCATGGGCAGGACGACCTACCAGATCTGGGCGGCTTTTTGGCCAACGGCCGACCAGGACAACGAGCTCGCTCGCCG
>DASSCW010000027.1:0-4161 GCA_035697465.1 Candidatus Limnocylindria bacterium
GATCGAGGCGCTGGCACGCCGCAACCACCTGAGCGACCCGTCGCGCATCTACGTCGGACAGGTGCTGCGCGTCTCGGACGGCAAGAACCGTTCCGCGACACGATCGCCGCGGGAAAATGGACCCGCCTTCCGTAACCACACGGTGCGGGTGGGTGAGACGCTTTCCGGCATCGCGATGCAGTCCCGGGTCAGCGCCGATGCCATCGTCCGCGCCAACTCCATCGCCAACCCCTCGTTCATTCGTGCCGGTGACACGCTGCGGATCCCGGGACGCGGTCCGGCACGATCGACACGAGGGCAAGGGGCCCCGCGGGCGATGCCGTCCTCGATGGCCGCCCTGGTCGCGCAGCGCGATGGCATCCGGCAGCTCATCGTCGCCGAGGCGCGGCGCCAGCACGTGCCACGCCCGTTCGCGCTGGCCGTGGCCTGGCAGGAGTCCGGCTGGCAGGCCGGCGTCGTCTCCTCCGCCGGCGCCATCGGGGTCATGCAGCTGCTTCCGTCGACTGCGGATTGGGTGTCCGCCACCATGCTTGGCCACTCGGTGAATCTGTGGGACGCGCGCAGCAACGTGCGGGCCGGAGTCCGGCTGCTGCGGCACTACCTCGATCGCTACAGCGGCAGCCGATTGCTCGCGCTGGCCGCCTACTACCAGGGCCAAGCCGGCACTGATCGGCACGGCATCTACGCGGTCTCGCGTCCGTACATCGACTCGATCCTGCTGCTGCAGGAGATGTTCCGGCGCTGACCGCTCACCACGCGTCGACGCCAGCCATCCGCACCAGCCGCCATCGACCTTCGGCAGGCGTGGCGGTGATCAGATCGATGCGCCGTCCGCGCCCGGACTCCCTCGCCTCGCGCCCGTAATCCCGCAGCGTCGCACGCAGCCGCGCCAGGCGCCGCCGGTCGAGTGCTTCGAGCGCGCTACCGGCCCGCCCGGTGCTTCGCAGCTTGACCTCGACCCCCACCAGGGTTCCATCCGGAGCAGTGCACACCAGGTCAAGCTCGCCTGAGGCCGATCGCCAACGCCTGTCGAGGACGAGCCAGCCATTACCGACCAGCCAGCGCGCGGCGGCTTCCTCCGCCCGAAGGCCAAGCTCATGTCGCGGGTCCGGCATCCGGCGCTGTCCCGGGGAGGCGAGGAGTGCGATTGGTCGCTCGCGGCGGCGGGCGCATCGGTCTAGGCAGGGATGGACAGATCCTCGTCGTCCATCTCGTCGTCGGAGAGCGCGTAGTCGTCCGCTGGATCGAGGTCGTCCTCGGTCGGCATCTCATCGTCGAAGAGCAGCTCCAGGCTCAGCTGCTCGCCCGCCAGCAGGATGCGCAGTGGCGCGAATGAGCGCCGATGCCACTCGCACGGGCCTTCATTCAGCAGCGCCTCTACGTGCCGTCGCGTTCCGTAACCCTTGTTGCGGGCGAAGCCGTAGGCGGGATAGCGCGCGTCGAACTCGGCGCAGATACGATCGCGGGTGACTTTGGCCACGATCGAGGCCGCGGCGATGGAGGCGGAGATCGCATCACCGTCGATGATCGGCCGCTGGGGCAGATCGACCTCGCGCAGGCTGAGTGCGTCGATCACGAGATGGTCGGGCTGCTCCGCCATGCGGCCGAGGGCCTGCGTCATCGCCAGTTTGGTGGCCTGCAGGATGTTGATCCGGTCAATCACCTCGACCTCCACGCAGCCAACGCCGACGGACTCGGCACGGTCGAGGATGTGGCTGTACAGGGCTTCGCGTCGGGCGCGTGACAGGACCTTGCTGTCGCGGAGTCCCTTGATCCGATGCCGCTCCGGCAAGATGACCGCTGCCGCCACGACGGGTCCGGCCAGCGAGCCTCGTCCGACCTCGTCGATGCCGGCGATCCGGCGGAAGCCGGCAAGCCGCAGCTCGCGCTCGTGGCGCATGTGGGCATCGCGCGGTCGTTTGTGCTTGCGGCGCACGGGTCGCCGCCGAATCACCGATCCCATCAGAGATCGGTCACCGGGTCAGCGGCGCTCGCGCAGGGTGGCGGACTTGCCGACGCGGCCGCGCAGGAAGTACAGCTGTGCTCGTCGCGCAACGCCGTGGCGCACCACCTCGATCTTCTCGACGCGCGGCGCATGGACCATGAAGGTCCGCTCCACGCCGACACCGCTGGCGATGCGGCGAACGGTGATCTGCTGGTTCAAGCCACCGCCGCGCAGGCGCATGACCGTTCCCTCGAAGACCTGGATCCGCTCCCGGTTGCCCTCGACCACCTTCACCGACACGCGGACAGTGTCTCCGGCGGCGATCTGCGGAACGTCGCTGCGGAGCTGCTCGCGCTCGAGCTCTTTGATGGCGTCCATGTTGGGGCGACCTCATTATCGCGGCCTTAGCCGCGGCTTATCGGGCAATCCTGCGCCGCGTCTGGCCGGCGCGGTCTGGGGCGTGAAGAACGCGACCGATGACTCGGCCGCGACCGGCGGAGTATAGCCAGCCGTCCTCCGGCCCGCAATCAGCGGTGCTGGGCTGAGTGCCCACGCCGACGAAACGCCCGGGTTGCTCCGAACCCAACGCCGATCACCGCGGTCGCGGCTAGCGCAGCACTCAGCACGGCTGGAATCCACTCCATCGTCGTGGCCGTCGGACACGCGGGATCGCACTGGAGCCCAGGGCTGGCGACGTTCGCGAATACCGGGATCGCGAGCGTCGTGCCGATGACCACCAACGCCAGCCACGCCGCGACGGCAACCACTAGCCAGGGCGAAATGAGCCCGTCGCGCTTCATGTTGCGGCTATCGTCCGCGCCCATGGAGGCAGGGTCAATCCCCCGTCGCGCGCAGCTGCTCCAGGATCTGCCGATCCTCGTCCGTCAGCGGCGCGGACTCGAGCAGGTCCGGCCTGCGCTCGAGCGTCCGTCGCAACGACTCGCGCCGACGCCAGCGGTCCACCTCGCCGTGGTTGCCGGAGAGCAGGATCGGCGGCACCTCCTCGCCTTCGAACGACTCGGGGCGGGTGTATTGGGGATGCTCCAGCAGTCCTGCCGCGAAGGAGTCGCCGGCCGAGGACGCTTCCTCGATGACGCCCGGCACCAGGCGGGCGACCGCGTCGATCAGGACCAGCGCCGGCAGCTCGCCGCCAGTCAGCACGTAATCGCCGATGCTCACCTCGCGGTCGGCCATGGCGCGAGCGCGCTCGTCGAGTCCCTCGTAGCGACCACAGATGAGTGCCAGGTGATCACGGGTAGCCAGCTGGCGCGCCAGCGCATCGGTCAGTCGTTCGCCGGCCGGGTCGAGCAGGATGACGTGGGCGCCGGCCTCGCGCAGTGGCTGCACCGCTGCCTGCACCGGCTCCGGGCGCAGCACCATCCCCGCTCCCCCACCGTACGGATAGTCGTCAACGGACCGATGACGCCCGAGCCCGTGCTCCCGGAGGTCATGGGCGGTCACCTCCACCAGGCCTCGCTCGATCCCACGACCGATGACCGACGTGCGCAGGGGCAGGTCGAAGAGCTCGGGGAAGAGGGTCACGACGTCGATGCGGAGCATGCTCAGCGCACCTCCTCCGCCTCGTAGCTCACCGTCATGGTGCCGGCCTCGATGTCGATCGACTTGATGAATTGGTGGAGTGCGGGCACCAGCAGCTCCGGACCACCCTCGGACTCGATCCGGTAGACCTCGTTCTCAGCCGCCCGGAACACCTCGACAACCGTGCCGAGCGTCGAACCGGACTCGTCAAGGGCGCGGAGTCCCACGATCTGGTGCCAGTAGAAGCTACCCTCCGGCAGCGGGTCGGGGTCGACCTCGAGATAGCGACCGTTGAGGGCCTCCGCCTGCTCTCGTCTGTCGACGCCCTCGAGCCTGATCACCCGATGCTTGCCGCCCGTCTCGGCCTCGGCCACGCGACGCGGTTCAGGTTCGCCATCGACGTAGAGCAACGCGCCCGGGCTCAGCCGTTCCAGTCGGTCGGTGAGCACCTCGACCCGCACCGCGCCAGCCAATCCCTTGGCGCCGACCACGCGGGCGGCCGCCAGCCGCTCACTCGTCGGTGACGATCTCCAGCTCGACGTGGCGCCCATCCCGGGTGCCCATCACGCGGAGCAAGCTGCGGATCGCATTCGCGATCCGGCCATCGCGCCCGATGACGCGTCCCATGTCCTCCTGGTCGACGGTGAGGATGAGCGAGACCTCGTCGTCTTCCTCTT